>JAUVQV010000223.1 GCA_030597995.1 Candidatus Rokuibacteriota bacterium | reverse complement strand
CCTGCGTTCTTTTCTCCGACAGGATCCGGACATCGTCATGGTCGGGGAGGTCAGGGATTATGAAACCGCCGAGATCGCGGTAAAGGCCGCCCTGACCGGTCACCTCGTCCTCTCCACTCTCCATACGAACGACGCTCCCTCGACCATCAACCGCCTCTTGAACATGGGGGTGGAGCCTTTTCTGGTTTCTTCTTCGGTGATCCTGATTCTGGCCCAGCGTCTGTTGCGAAAGATCTGTCCCAACTGCAAGGAGGTTTTGGAAATGAATCCCCAGGCGCTGGTGGAAGTAGGTTTCACGGCCGAAGAGGCGGAGTCCCTGAAGCTGTATCATGGTCAGGGGTGCATGGGCTGCGCCAACACCGGCTTCAAGGGCCGTCTGGCGCTCTACGAGGTGATGCCGATTACCGAGCGTGTCCGGGATCTTGTCCTCCAGGGGGCAAGCTCCGCGGAGATCAAGAGCGCGGCCATGCAGGAGGGGATGTTTACCCTGCGACAGAGCGGCCTGGAAAAAGTGCGCCGCGGGGTGACTTCGCTGGAGGAAGTTATCCGGGTGACGTTTGCTGACTGACCACGGTTTTGCTAGACTGAGATTGGAGCGAGACTTGATGTTGGTTTTTTCGGGGAGGGAGGGGCCATGATGAGTCTGCATGAACTTCTCAAGGAGATGATTGAAAAAGGGGCCTCAGATCTCCACATTACCACCGGGACCGCGCCCCAGCTTCGAATAGACGGGAGTCTGGTGCCGTTACCCGGTCTGGAGCCGATGGGGGCGGCGGAGACCAAGCGGTTGTGTTACAGTATTCTGACCGACGCCCAGAAGTACAAGTTCGAGGAAGACGACGAACTCGACCTTTCTTTCGGAGTCAAGGGGTTGTCGCGTTTCCGGGCCAACATCTTCATGCAGAGGGGGGCGGTGGCGGCCGCCATCCGCACTATCCCCTTCAAGATTCTTTCCTTCGAGGAACTCGGACTCCCGCGGATCGTTTCTGATCTCTGCGGGAAGCCGAAAGGTTTGATTTTGGTCACCGGTCCGACCGGCAGTGGGAAATCCACCACCCTGGCGGCCATGATCGACAAGCTGAATACCGAGCGCCCCTGCCACATCGTCACCGTCGAGGATCCCATAGAATATCTACACCATCACAAGAAGGCCGTGGTCAACCAGCGGGAGGTCCACGCCGACACCAAGAGTTTCAAGCAGGCCTTGAAATATGTCCTGCGGCAGGATCCGGATATCGTCCTGATCGGAGAGATGCGGGATCTGGAAACGATGGAGGCCGCTCTCACCGTTTCCGAAACCGGGCACCTCTGTTTTGCCACTCTCCACACCAATTCCTGTGCCCAGAGCATCAACCGCGTCATCGACGTCTTTCCTCCTCACCAGCAGTCACAAGTCCGGGCGCAGTTCTCTTTCGTTTTGGAGGGGGTGCTGTCCCAGCAGCTTCTTCCGCGGGCGACGGGCCATGGACGGGCCCTGGCCCTGGAAGTGATGGTTCCGAATCCGGCCATCCGCAACCTCATCCGGGAGGACAAGGTTCACCAGATTTACGGGGTCATGCAGGCCGGCCAGGCCAAGTTTGGAATGCAGACCATGAACCAGTCCCTCTTTTCCCTCTTTCAGCGGCGTTTGATAAGCAAAGAAGAGTGCCTGAGCCGCTCCTCCGTCGTGGATGAGTTGGTGCAGATGATGGGCTGAGGGGCGGGTCTGCCGGGTGGCGAGACCGCTTCCAAGATGGGTCCTTACCGGCGGCAGGCCAGGATGTAGGGAAGGGATGATGCTCTTGTGGTGTTTCGATGTCTGCCTGATGCCGGGGTCCGAGAAGGAGGTGGATGATGCCGGTTTTTAAGTGGACCGGAAAGAACCGGGCCGGAGCGGTACAGAAAGGGGAGCTGGAGGCGGCGGACAGGCAGGCGGTGCTCACCCAGCTTCGACGTCAAGGGATCATGGCCACCAAGGTCAAGGCCCGGGCCCGGGACATTGAGTTGAACATTCCCGGTATGCGTCCGGGGGTCAAAGAAAAAGACCTCGTCACCTTCACCAGGCAGTTCGCCACCATGATCGACGCCGGTCTGCCTCTGGTCCAGTGCCTGGAGATCCTCTCCAGCCAGACCGACAACAAGACTTTCGCCCAGATCATTTCCAAGGTTCAGGGCGATGTCGAGGGGGGCGCCACCTTCGCCGAATCCCTGAGAAAGCACCCCCGGGCCTTTCCCGAGCTCTACGTCAACATGGTGGCGGCGGGAGAAGCCGGCGGGATCCTGGATACCATTCTGAACCGCCTCGCGGCCTACATCGAAAAAACCATGTCCCTCAAGAAAAAGGTGAAAGGGGCTTTGGTCTATCCCTCCGTGGTCGTGACGGTGGCGGGGCTGGTGGTGGCATTACTCCTGATCTTCGTCATCCCCACCTTCGAACAGATGTTTTCGGACTTCGGCGGGAAACTGCCTTTGCCGACGCGGTTGGTGGTCTTGACCAGCAACTGGCTGGTCAGTTACTGGTACGTGCCGCTCCTCTTCATCGCGGCCCTAGTCTTTGGATTACGGCAGTATCGCCGCACCGAGGGTGGGCAGAGACTCAGCGATTCCCTCATCCTCTGGATTCCGGTCGTCGGGATCCTGGTGCGGAAAGTGGCAGTGGCGAAGTTCACCCGTACCTTGGGCACCTTGATCAGCAGCGGTGTGCCGATCCTGGACGGATTGGAGGTCGTGGCCAAGACCGCCGGTAACAAAGTTGTCGAGGAGGCGATCCTCAAGACCCGCCAGGCGATCTCCGAGGGGAAAACGATTGCGGAGCCTCTTGGGCAGACCAAGGTTTTCCCGCCGATGGTTGTCCAGATGATCGGGGTCGGCGAGGCGGCCGGCGCGCTCGATACCATGCTGT
>JAUVQV010000195.1 GCA_030597995.1 Candidatus Rokuibacteriota bacterium | reverse complement strand
GATGTGCCAGTTCATCAACACCTGATATGAACTTCGATTACCTCCTTGTGGGTCTTGGAAACCCAGGTGCGCGATACCGTCGTACGAGACACAACAGCGGGTTTATGCTTATCGACCGCTTGGCGCGGTTGCACGGCATCGGGATCACCACTTCCAAATATCAGTCCTTGGTTGGTCAAGGGATGATCTGCGGGCGGCGCTGCCTCCTCGCCCAGCCCCAGACGTACATGAACCGCAGCGGCCGTGCGGTGCGGCGTATACTATCCTACAATGCCGCGCCACTCCATAACCTGCTGGTAATCCACGATGATCTCGATCTGCCCCTCGGCAGGGTACGGATCCGCGTTGGCGGTGGGGCGGGCGGTCACCGCGGTGTCAACTCAATCATCATGAACCTCCGGGATGAAGATTTCCTCCGCGTCAGGATCGGCATCGGTCGACCTCCTTCGGGCACCGAAGCGGAAGATTATGTACTCCAGAAATTCTCTCCTGGAGAATCGCGGGACCTCAAAAAGGCCTTGGAAATGTCGGTTCAAGGATTGGAGATCGTTCTCAGAGACGGACCGGAAAAAGCCATGAATTTCATCAACTCAATGAGATCTTGATAGAGCTCAAAACCTGGACCGCACGCCGAGGTGATTCACTCCGCCATGAAAAGGGTATTTGATCTTTTTTCCCGCTAATGGTAGAATTCTGTTGTTAAGTGAAGCATGCTCCTTGCCCGGGGCCAGCAGTCCCCGGGCTGCAATCCGAGAGGAGGTAAGTGTTGGAAAGACAGTACGAAACAATGTTCATCCTGCGTCCCACCTTGAACGACCAGGAAATCGCCGCGGCCATCGAGAGCTACCGGGACCTCCTGGTGCGCCAGGGCGGTGAGATCATCCTGCAGGAGGATCTTGGGAAAAAAAGGCTCGCGTACGACATTAAACGATTCCAGAATGGGCATTACGCCTTATTTCAATACCAGGCCGAACCGTCTGCCGTCAAAGAGCTGGAACGGAGCTTTAAGATCACCGAGGATGTTCTGCGGTATCTGACAATTAAAATCCAAAAGAAGGAGCCGCCGGTCTCTCCGGCCGCTGAGGAGGCAAAAACTTCCGAAGAGGCACCGGCCCCCGAGGAGGCAAAAACTTCCGAAGAGGCACCGGCTCCTGAGGAGGCATAATCATGGCCAACTACAACAAGATAGTCCTGCTAGGGAATCTGACTCGGGATCCGGAGCTGCGTTACATCCCCAGCGGCACAGCCGTGGCCAATTTCGGTTTAGCCACTAACCGCCGCTATAAACAGGGCGAAGAATGGAAAGAAGAGACCTGCTTTATCGATATCGTCGTGTTCGGAAGGCAGGCCGAGACTTGCAGCGAGTACCTCAACAAAGGGAGCCTGGTGTTTATTGACGGTCGGCTCAAATTCCGGAAGTGGGAGAGCAAAGACGGACAGACGATAAGCAAGCACGAGGTGGTTGCCAACATGGTCCAATTCATGCCCTCGAGCCGTGGCGGAGCAGATACCCCCCCTTCCCCGGATGAAGGTGCGAGCCCCGAGGGATCAGAAACTCCCTTTTAACCGACCCTGTGCCGTAAAACACATGACGAATGATCGGGTGGTTACAATCACGAACCGTAGTTTAATCAATTAAGGGGAATCGATGGAAGCTCCGCGGAGAAGAAAATTTCACAAGCGTAAGGCCTGCAAGTTCTGTGAGGACAGCGCGATACAAATCGGCTACAAGGAGGTCAAACTGTTGAAGATGTTCATCACCGAAAGGGGCAAAATAATCCCTCGCCGCATCACCGGCAACTGCGCGAAACACCAGCGGGAGTTAACCACTGCCCTCAAACGAGCCCGGAATATCGCCTTGCTCCCCCTGGCACCGGGCCGCTAAATAGCCACTTCGCCGAACAGATCCTGATCTCCCACCGCCTACCGGCCTGGAAGGCGAGAGTCCTCGTGAGCACACTGAAGAAGGTCTCCTTGATGGGTCCGAAACCTGTACCTCATAACCATGCGGATTAGCCGGGATTTTCTGGAAACATTAGCTGCCTCCGCCTTGTCCGGGACCCTCTTTTTGAGTGCAATGTTCATCCCGGGAGGAGGGCTCCTTCTCGGTTTCTTTTCTCCCGCATCGATCACCTGGTTGACCTATCGTCGGGGCTGGGCCTCGGGCCTGATCGGTCTTCTGCTGTCAACGTGCCTGGTGGCACCCTTAGTCGCACCGCGGGCAACGCTCTCATTCTCCTTGGAGCACGCGCTGCTCGGCTTCTCCCTGGGCCTCCTGCTTTCCCGAAACCGGGGGGTAGTGTCAAGCGCCCTGCGTTCCAGTATTCTGGTCATCGCTGCCTCTCTCACTGCGTCTTTCGCTATTTTTTGGCTCTCGGGGCTGGAGCCGGAAGCCTTTTTCAAGCACCAGATCAACGAGGTAATCCTCGCAACTGAGGCCGCCTTGAAAGATCTGCCTCAAAGTTCGGGACCAGCCGCCGAGGTCGAGTGGCGTCCGATCATTGAACTCCTCATTCGCTCCCTTCCGGCTCTGGTCTTCATCGGGCTCTTTCTGGAATGTTCCGCCAACGGCCTCCTCGCGCTCCGTATCCTCTCGCGTTCCGGCACCGCTGAGAAGGTGTTCCCATCCCTCACGGAATTTTCCCTTCCCGAAAAAATGGTCTGGGTCCTCATCTTCTCCATGTTTTCCCTGTGGCTGCCGCAGCCTTCAATACGAATCCCGGCTCTCAATCTTACCCTCGTCATGCTTTTTTTCTTTCTTCTTCAGGGATTGTCGATCGCGGCGCACTTCCTGAGGAGGGCAAACATCTCCCCGCTGCTCGTAATGGTACTGACGGCCGTGGTTCTTCTTCAACCGTATCTATTGGCCCTGCCGCTCGCCGCCGGCCTCTTGGACTTCAAATTCAATTTCAGGAAACGCTGGCCGGGCTCGCCACCCGTTCCTCAAAATCCAAAATCCTCTTCGCCGACACCTTAACCCGCATATTTCACAAGCCTTCAGCGATTTCAAGCTAACACCTGGTTGACCTGCGGGCTACCCCCCTTGCCAAGAGGAAGCTCTCAGAGGTGGGCGTTCTACCCTTACTTCACCGGAAGAGTTTCAATGTAGGCCAGCACATCCACCTGGTCCTGAACTATAAAGGGGAAGAGCGCCGACATATCACTGTCGGGCTGATCATGACGGATCTTGTGCAGACCTTCCTGGGGATTTTTATTGCCCACGTACCGACGTAGTCGGGCTTTTCCTCGCTCCCGAAATCGATCTCTTTGCCCGGTATTCTCTGATGCCGATTGTCAACATTTGATTCGCGGGGTCCACTTCCCACCTCGACT
>JAUVQV010000124.1 GCA_030597995.1 Candidatus Rokuibacteriota bacterium | reverse complement strand
TTCATGCAATGCTTGTCGCGCCGGCCATTCTCACCGCAATGGGTGGTTTGACCTCACATGCCGCAGTGGTGGCCGGGGGGTGGGTAAAGTGCTGTATCGTGGGGGCGGGGGAGGTTAACATCGATCCCGTTTCCCGGCGCGTAACCATAAAGGGAACGGTTCTCAGGGAAGGTGAAGTGATCACCCTCAATGGCAGCAAGGGTACTATCTACCGCGGCAAACTGCCACTGGTGGTAATGGATCCAGAGAAAAACCGTGATCTGACCAGATTCCTGCACTGGTGCGATAAGATTCGCAGCCTCGATGTCTGGGCAAACGCCGACCGGCCGGAAGACGCGCGGCAGGCAAGGCGTTTCGGCGCGCGGGGGATCGGGCTGGCGAGGACAGAGCATATGTTTTTCGGTGAAAAAACGATACAGGCCATGCGTGAGATGATCCTTGCCGAGACCCTTAAAGAACGCGAGAAGGCTATTTTCAAGCTTCTTCCGTATCAAAAGAAGGATTTCAAGCAAATTCTTAAATCAATGGCTGGGCTTCCTGTTACTATTAGACTTTTAGATCCTCCATTGCACGAATTTGTTCCACACGAGGAGCACCTTATTCGCGAGTTGGCGCACGTTATGGGCAAGAGCCTGGGACAGGTCAGAACTCGCCTCCAGCAATTGAAAGAACTCAACCCGATGCTGGGCAATCGGGGGTGCCGCCTGGGAATCACCTACCCTGAAATCACCCGCATGCAGGCGACGGCCATTCTGGAGGCCACAGCGGAATTGCGTCGTGAAAAAATTGATGCCCGGCCGGAAATCATGGTTCCCCTGGTCGGACACGTGAAGGAGTTTGTGCACCAGAGGGACATTGTTCTGGCCGTTGCCTCAGAGGTGAAGAGGAAGTATGGGATCAGGAAGCTGAATTTCACCATCGGCACGATGATCGAAGTGCCGCGGGCGGCGATTACTGCTGATCAGATCGCCGCCGAGGCAGATTTTTTCTCTTTTGGCACCAATGACCTCACCCAAATGGGATCGGGATTTTCCCGTGACGACGCCGGCACATTTCTCCCGGGATACGTGGCCCAGGGCATTTATCCCGAGGATCCGTTTCAAACCCTCGACATCGCCGGCATCGGTAAACTCATGGCCATCGGTGTTGAGCGGGGGCGTAGTGAGAAGCGAAATCTAAAAATAGGAATTTGCGGGGAACACGGAGGGGATCCGGCTTCGATCCACTTCTGCCATGCTGTGAACTTGGACTATGTTTCCTGCAGCCCTTTTCGCGTTCCGATCGCACGGTTGGCGGCGGCTCAGGCCCAGATAGAAAATCCGCGCCGCCCGGTATGAGAACCTAGGGCAGTCTCCGCAATGATCCCGTGAGCATCAGGGGTGAAACACACCGGGGCAGAGTGGGACTTTGTTTCCTCGTCCTGGTGGGCATCATCTTCGGAGGGCACATTATTCTCCGTGCCGGTTCCTACCCTAGCCTGGACTGGTCAGGGGCGGGGCGGATCGATTGGGACTCGGGGTACGCCGTGGCGTATGGCCGCGGAGCGGCGCCGGCGCACCTTGCCAACCATAGCTTGAGACGCGCTGCCGCCCAGAAGGCCGCGTACATAGCGGCCTCGAGAAATTTGATTGTGATGTGTCTCGATCTCCGGATCCGGGACGAGGCCACCCTGAGGGATTATTTCAAACAGGACGCGGAACTCCAGGACGCCTTCCGTGAGATGGTCAGGAAACTTCCTCCCTGGTCAGTAGTGTTCGGGAGCAATGACGAGGTTCGTCTCGCCCTGAGTCTTCCGCTTGGGGGGCCAGGGAGTGTCACCGAGTTGCTGGGTGAGCTTGCTGAAGAGGGTCCGGCCTCAACTCCCCCGACTCCGGAAGATGTCGGCATGGCGCGGTATCCAGGAGAGGAAAATCCGACCGGACTGCTGCTCCTGGTATCCTCCCGGGAAGTATCACCGGCCCTCAAGCCGCAGATATTGGCTTCCAGCGGGGAGGTGATTCTAGACTTCCGGAGAACGAGCGCGGAGACACGCTCCCGCCCGGCGTACATCGCCTATTATGATTCTCTGGAACGGGCATTGGAGGACCCGGTACTCGGAGAGGACCCGGTGATCGTCTCCGGCGCTCCGGCACCAGGAAGCACTGCCAATCTCGTCCTGCCCCCACACATGGAATCACACCTGCTCGAAACCCCGGCAGGACGGGATCTGATACGAGAAGCTCGGATAGTCGTAGTCCTTCAGCAGAACTAAACCGGTTAGATTAGGTAAAATATGGAAAGTCCGGGATTACTTCATAATTTCCCGAAGCGTCTTTCACGGTGCAGGAAACTGGTGGTGGCCTCATGCAGGTCCTCGTCGGAGAATGCCAACCAGGACTTCGGAGTGTACCAGATCTCGGAGTAGGAGGACTGCCAGATAAGAAAATCTTTGTGCTCAAGATGGCCGCCGGCGAAAATGATCAGGTCCGGATCAGGCAGGCCGGCCGTGTCAAGGCAGGAAGTGAATTCCTCCTCGTCCAATACTTGTGAGGGTGCTGAAGAAAGGAATTTTTCGGCCGCCCGACATATCTCATCCCGCCCGCTGTAATTGACGAACCAAAGTATCCGGTGGCGGGAGGAGGGGGAGGCCGAGAAATCCGACGCCGGCTTTTTCCAGGATTCCGGGACGTTGTCCATCCGTCCGAGAAGGCTCAATTCCGCTCCCACGCCGGATATGCTCCGCCGGAGAAGATTCAGTCCTTTTTCCCATCTCTGGTTCATTTCCAGCTTCCATTCGCCATGCTGCATCCACCCCTGCATCTCGGGTGAAAAAAAAGACAGGAGCGCGAGATCGGGAAGTTCCTGAAAGGCACGGCCGGCGACCCTTCCTGCCAGTTCGAAAGCCTCGGAAGCTGCAGAGGGGGGTGATTTCCCTCGCTCGCGAGCGGTTTCTCCGATCCCGTCCAAAACGATCGCCAGGTGCTGGAGAATGTTTCCCATCCCTCTTGTTCGCAGTATACCGCAACATTGACCTGCGCAGAAGACATTCTTACGACCCCTGCGGTTGGCCGCCCCGTGAGACTGATGGAGTTGCGTTTGACTTTCTCTCGTTTTTCATTTATTAATTTTATAAGTAAAGCCTTTTTATAACGACATAATTATATGCGCATACCGGGCGGCAGAACAAAGCAGACCGCGGCGCGACGAAGCCGAGGAGTGAGGCGTACTGGTGTACGCCGCAACGACGAGACGAGGAAGCAACAAAGGTATGCGAAGTTATGTCGCCCTGTATAATTGGAAAGTGAGTGGAGGTGCACAATGGTGAGGTGGAGTCTGTGGTGTGCGGCAGGATTGGTGGTGGCGGTACTGTCCACGGTGGCGGGAGTGGAGACCGCACTGGCCGAAGAGGCGTCTTCAGGAAGCCCGGCCATGATTGAGCACCAGATTCAAAAGGGAGACAATTTGCACCTGATCGCCGGCTATTACTACAAAGATCCCCGCCAATGGAGGAGGATTTTTCGAGTAAACCGGAATGTCATCACGAATCCAAACCGGATTTCTCCCGGCAGGACATTGAAAATTGAGGGAGATCTGGAGCGGCAGTGGGATATTTCCTATGCCGAGTTCATCTCCCGAGTCTACCGGTAACAACGAACGCTCTGCTGCTGAAAAAGGGGCTGTAAACCCTTCCGGTGGCTGAATTTAGACTCGAATCCGATTTTTCACCTTGCGGTGATCAGAAACAGGCCATAGATGCACTTGGCCGGAGGGCGGCAGCGGGAAGTACCCGCCAGGTCCTCTTGGGAGTGACCGGCTCCGGCAAGACCTTCACCATCGCCAATGTCATAGCACGCCTGGGTTGGCCGACACTGGTCATATCACACAACAAGACTCTCGCGGCTCAGCTTTACAATGAGTTCAGCACCTTTTTCCCCGGTAATGCAGTGGAATACTTTGTCTCCTACTACGATTACTACCAACCAGAGGCGTATATTCCCCAGTCCGACACCTATATCGAAAAGGACTCGGCCATCAATGAGGATATCGACAAACTCCGTCACTCCGCCACCCGTTCTCTCCTGGAGCGAAGGGACGTCATCATCGTTGCCAGCGTCTCCTGTATCTACGGACTGGGGGCGCCGGAATACTATTCCCGCATGCGGATCCCTCTGGCAGTGGGAGAGACCCATGACCGTCAGGCCCTACTCCGGGCCCTGGTAGACATTCAATACCAGAGAAACGACCTCGATTTTCACCGAGGAACCTTCCGGGTGAGGGGGGATGTGGTCGAGATTTTTCCGGCCCACGAAGGAGAAAGGGCGATTCGAGTCGAATTTTTCGGGGACACGGTAGAGCGCCTCTCCCATCTGGATCCCCTCACCGGACGGGTGAACGGAACACTCGAGAGCGCGACTATTTTTCCGGGAAGCCATTATGTCATTCCTGAAGGAATAATGGATCGAGCACTGAAAAGCATCGAGCAGGAGCTGACGGAGAGGATATCGTGGTTCCGCCGACGGGAAAAACTCCTTGAAGCCCAGCGCCTGGAGCAGCGCACCCGCTATGACCTGGAGATGATGCTGGAATTGGGTTACTGCAATGGCGTTGAAAACTATACCCGCCACCTGACCGGCAGGGGACCGGGCGAAGCGCCTCCGACACTATTCGATTACCTGCCAGATGATGCCTTGTTGATCCTCGATGAAAGCCATGTGCTGGTGCCGCAGT
>JAUVQV010000150.1 GCA_030597995.1 Candidatus Rokuibacteriota bacterium | reverse complement strand
GAGGATGGCGAGCAGGCCGACCCGGGCCACAGTAGTCATGCCGCTATCCTCCCTCATGCCGCCCGGCGTTGTCAAACTCACAAGTACGGATTTTTCGTGATGGTGTTTCTCGAGCGGGGGTGTCATATAATCCTGCTATGAGATTTTCGGAGGCGGTTTCATTCCTTTCGGCCCAGCGGCGACTGGGCATCAAACTGGGCTTGGAAAACATGACACGCGCGATGGAGAAACTCGGCCATCCCGAGCGCCGCGTGTATTCAATTCTAGTGTCCGGCTCGAAGGGGAAAGGATCGGTGTGCGTGTTTCTGGAATCTATCCTCCTGGCTGCGGGCTACGGGGTAGGTCTTTACACCTCTCCCCATTTGACGGGGATCCGGGAGCGGATCCGGGTGGGGGGCAGTCCCATCCCGGCCGCCGATTTCGGCCGCAGTATCGGCACGCTCCGGGCCGCGTTCCGCGGGGTCGACTTTAATCCAACCTACTTTGAGTGGTTGACGGCCATGGCCCTGGTCTATTTCGCCGCCCGTCGCGTGCCGCTGGCGATCCTGGAGGTCGGGTTGGGGGGACGGCTGGACGCCACCAACATTGTCCCCGCGAAACTTTCGGTGATCACCGAAATTGAGAAGGAGCACACCGAGTTTCTCGGCACACGCCTGGATGCGATCGCGCGGGAGAAGGGGGGGGTGATCCGACGACGGGCCGGTGCGGTAATCGGGGTAACTTCTCCCGCTGCCCGCCGCTCCCTGGCCGCTGTGGCGAAAAGGATGCAGGTCAGGCCCCTGTGGCTCGACCGGGAAGCGCGTTGGGAAATCACCTCACACACTCCCCATGGTGTGCGTCTGAATCTCTCGACTGCCCGAGAGAGCTATTCCGGGCTGCGACTGGGGATCCCGGGGAGACATCAGGCCCACAACGCCGCGCTTGCGGTCCTCGCGGCACAGGAACTCCGGCTTCATGGCTTCGCCATAGGGAGGCGCCACCTGCGGTCGGGACTCTCCCGGGCACGTTGGCCAGGCCGGTGCGACTTCCGGCCAGGCCGCCCTCCATTTTTCCTTGACGGTGCTCACACTCCGGCTTCGGCCCGGGCTCTCGAGACGACCCTGGCGGAGCTTTTTCCCCTCCGCTCCCGGATACTGGTTTTCGGGGTGCTGCGGGGGAAAAGGGTGGCAAGATTGGCCGACATCCTCTTCCCCGGCGCGCGGATCGTGGTCCTGGTTCGTCCACCCGAGGTGAGAGGAGAAGAGCCGTCGGAAATTCTCCGCCGCATTCCCCCACCGCTGCGCGACCGGTGCTGCGCCGTCCGGAATGTCGGAGAGGCTCTCCGCCTGGCCCGGGAGAGGGCCGGGGGGAAAGATCTGGTGGTGGTGACCGGTTCACTCTTTCTCGTCGGTGAAGCTCTTCGCCGTTTGCCTCTTTTATCTAGCCCCCAAAATTCATGATGCAACTCGAAGAAACTGTAACTATCAAGGAACAATTGTGCTGGGTGTACCCGGGGTACCCGGGTGGACATGGAGTAGAGCTTGTGGTAATGGTGACGGGTGTTTTGGGCGGAACCTGTGGAGTGATATGAAAATAAAGGGAAAGTTCTCCTCTTGCGTTTTGATGGCGGTGATGGTTGCCGGGGCAGCCTGGGGAGGTGAGTTGCCCGAATCGTTCTCGGCCCCGGAGGAGAGTTTTCCCGCCTCAGAGGCCCTCGAGGTCCATGCGGCTACTGTGGAGAGGAGGGCCGAGGACGGGATAACCGTTGCGGAAGGTGCGGTTGACATCACCTTCCGGGACCTCCGTTTTCGAGCGGACAGGGTGGTGCTGCACGAGGAGACCAAGGACCTTGTCGCCGACGGGAACGTTATCCTGGACGATGGGCCGGATCGCTTCCAGGGGGAGCATCTGGAGCTCAACCTGGAAACACAGATCGGATTCATCGAGAACGCTCAGGGATTCGCCCAATCCTATTACTTTACGGGAGAGAGGATCGAGAAACTCGGTGAGGGCCGCTACCGGATCCGAGGCGCCAGCCTCACCACCTGCGAGGGGTCGCGCCCGGACTGGAAATTTCGCTCCCGCAGCGCCTCCCTCCACATCGACAATTACCTTACCACCTGGCACCCTTCGCTCTGGGTCAAGCGGCTCCCGGTTTTTTACCTCCCTTACGCGGTCTTTCCGGTGAAGCGGGACCGGTCCACGGGTTTTCTAGTGCCGGAGCTCCAGATAAACGAGGTCGAAGGGTGGGTTATTAAAAACGCCTTCTTCTGGGCCCCCCGGGAAAACTTCGACGCCACCTTGAGCCTCGATTATTATCGGAATTTGGGCTTTGGACAGGGTCTGGAGACCCGCTACATAATCAGTGCCGGGACCAGCGGCCAGCTCGATGGGTACTACATCAAGAGCCGGGACACCGAAACAGAGCGCTGGAACGTGGACTTCAACCACCTGCAAGCCCTCCCCTACGATATCAAAGGGCGGGCCAAGGTGAACGTGCAGAGCGACCGGTCTTTCGGGCGCAGTTTCGGTGAAAACCTGGAGGAGAGAAGCCTGGAGAAAACCACTTCCAACTTTTCCCTCGCTCGCCGCTGGTCGGCCTACAATTTAGTGGTGTCGGGCCAGTTCCAGGAGAGCCTGGTGAGCGAAGAGGAGACTTCTATCACCCGTTTTCCGGAAGTCACATTGGACCGCTCTCCCAACCGTTTTTTGGGGACCGGCCTCTTCTGGAAGCTGTTTGTGGAGGGCGTCAAACTGGAGTCAAAAAAGACTGAAGAACGACCAGTAATGGAGGAACAAGTTGAAAGTGATATTCCCCAGGATGGTACCGAAACTGTGCTCGAAAGCGTTGTCACCGAGCTCCGGACGGTCCGCTGGTATATCGCGCCCGAGATCAGTTGGCCCTACGCCCTGGGCGGCTGGGGGAGTGTGACTCCGGCCCTGGGCTACCGGGAAGCATATTACAGCCGTGGATTGGACGGCGAGGCTCTTGACCGCGGAGGGCCGCATTATCGGCTCAGCCTGGAGGGGCCGCGCCTGTACCGTGTGTTCGACGCCGGGGGCGGGCCGGGACAGGTGGAGAAATTCAAGCACCTCATCGAACCACGTGTGAAATACCTCTATACCCCCGAGGTCGATCAGGAGAATGTCCCTAGGTTTGACTCCCTGGACTCAATCTCCTCGGCCAACAGAATCGAATACAGCTTGACGAACACCTTGCTCGGAAAAATCTCTCTGGAAGAGGCGGGAGAGAGCACAGGCGGCTCAGGTGAAAAGGAAGCCCCCCCCGCGACCAGATATCGCACCAAGACCTTCATGCGGGTGAAGCTTTTCCAGAGTTATGATTTCGAGCCGGAAGACCGCGAGGGAGAGGGGCGCGTCTCCCCCCTAGAGTGGGAGGCCAGCACCTACCCCACCGGCACCCTGGATATAATCTGGAAGGGGAATTACGATTTCGATGCCCACGGGGTCGGATTCCAGAACCTCGCCCTAATCTGGAGGCCTGGGGCCAAAACCGTTTTCCGGGGCGAGTGGCGCACGGCGAAAACGGGCGCCCCGGACTTTATCGACCTCGAGACCTCGTTTTTCCTCTGGAACCTGGGCCTTGAGGGGCGGAGCCGTTACAATCTCGATGATGAGGAATTTATCGAGAACCGCGGCGCCGTGAAATATCTCTCACAATGCTGGGAAGTAAGGGTAGAGTATATTCGCTGGCCCGACATGTACGAGTACCGTTTTCAGGTTAGTCTCAAGGGACTTGGCACAATCTTGACGAATTGATCCGCGGATCCACCCCTTTTCTCTGGCCTGCCGCTCCCCTCGGAAGGGACGTTTTTTGTCCACCGGGGCACAAAAAGTGTCGATTCGGGATTCCTCGCCGGGCTTTCATCCGGAGCCTTTTGCGCGTCCTAAGCGTAACCCCTTGATATAAAAGCAGTCCTCGTCGCTGAGGTGCCTCTCCGAGAGGCTGGCACGTATTATGCTTTACTCATTCAGCAACAACAACCATAGGAGAGGAGGTGTAAGTGAGTATGTTGCGAAAACTTAGAAATCGCAAGGGATTCACCCTGGTGGAGCTGATGATCGTCGTGGCCATCATCGGGATT
>JAUVQV010000017.1 GCA_030597995.1 Candidatus Rokuibacteriota bacterium | reverse complement strand
TTGATTCACGGGAGCAATTTTCTGTTCTGGCGAGGCGTCGCCGGAGCGAACGCGGAAGCGTACTACTGTACGCTGCACAAGTGAGCGACGGCGCAACGAAGCCCGGGCAGAAAAGGGCCCCGTGAATAATCCGGGATGACTGCGGAGCGCATTTCACGGAGGGATGATGATTGTCGGTATTGGCATTGATGTCGTGGAGGTAAGCAGGATAGCGGAGAGCATCAAGCGGGAAGGGTTCCTGGCAAGAGTCTTTACCTCCAGGGAACAGGCGGAGTGCCGCAAATCCAGGAATTGCGCCGAACGCTACGCCGGGAGGTTCGCCGTCAAGGAAGCCTTCATGAAGGCGGTGGGGGCAGGTCTCCGACAGGGGGTGTGGTTCAGACAGCTGGAGGTGCTCAATGAAGCCTCCGGAAAGCCGTATCTCAACGCCACCGGCCGGGCTGCTGAAATCATGCACCACCTCGGTGCAACGGCGGTGCATGTCAGCATCTCTCATACCGCTGGGGTAGCCGCCGGAGTAGTGATCCTCGAGGGGTCGGTTAGCCCTTGACAGGAGACCTCCCTATAGTCCAAATATAGAAGCAGGATCGTTGAGAGCGGCATCCGGGTCTGAATCCCGGAGCCGTTTTCTGTCATCTATTAAGCTAGTTCAGGCACACAATGCAGTTTCACCGGGACCCCTACTGAGGGGCGCCGGGGAAACAGCGAAAATCAATGAGCGGGAGGGGAACATGGTGGAACTGAAGGGCTCGCAGACCGAGAAAAATATCCTGACGGCCTTCGCCGGGGAGTCGCAGGCCCGCAATCGCTACACCTATTTCTGCAGCCAGGCCAAGAAGGAAGGGTTCGTGCAGATCTCGGCGGTTTTCGAGGAGACGGCAAACCAGGAGAAAGAGCACGCCAAGCGGCTCTTCAAGTTGCTGGAAGGCGGTCAGGTGGAGGTACGGGCCGCCTTCCCGGCTGGGGTGATCGGCACCACGGCGGAGAACCGCGAGGAGGCGGCCGGCGGGGAGCATTACGAGTGGACGGACATGTACCCCTCCTTTGCCCGGGCTGCGCGCGAGGAGGGCTTCGATGAAATCGCGAAAATATTTGAATCCATCGCCGCGGCTGAAAAGTGGCACGAGAAGCGGTACCTGGGATTTTTGTCCAACATCAGGAGCGGCCGGGTATTCAAGCGGGAGAAGTCCGTCGTCTGGCGGTGCCGCAACTGCGGGTACCTGCATGAGGGGAATGAGGCGCCGGAGGAATGTCTCGCGTGTGTACACGCCCGCGACCACTTCGAGCTGCTTTGCGAAAACTGGTAGTCAAAATCCACGTCAAGGGGAGGAAAGAAGCGCCATGACAAAGAGACTGGAGATCTACAAGTGTGAGTTGTGCGGGAACATTGTGGAGGTGTTGCACGAGGGCCAGGGGGAACTGGTCTGCTGCGGCCAGCCGATGAAACTCCGGGTGGAGAACACGGTCGACGCGGCGAGGGAAAAGCACATCCCGGTGATCGAAAAGATCGAGGGCGGTTTCACGGTGAAGGTCGGGAGCGTACCCCACCCCATGGAAGAGAAGCATTACATCGAATGGGTAGAGCTGATCGCCGACGGGCGGGCCTTTCGCCAGTTTTTAAAACCGGGAGACCCTCCCGAGGCCACTTTCACCATTGTCGCGGATCAGGTCGAGGCCCGGGAGTACTGCAACCTTCACGGCCTGTGGAAGGGTTGAAGATCTCGGGTTGCGGTCCGCCTGGCTGAGCCGGCTGGAACGAGAGCGAGGCAACTGGCATTGAGCGGGGAGACCTTCAACATTCTCATCGGCGGTGAGGCCGGCCAGGGACTGGTGACCCTCGGGCAACTGCTCGCCAAGAGCCTGGTCCGAAGCGGCTACGCAGTGGTCGTGACGCAAAGCTACCAGTCACGGATACGGGGCGGGCACAACACCTTTGCCGTCCGGTTCGGCCCGGGCGAGATCGCGGCCCCGCGGGAGGACGTCGACCTTTTGATAGGGTTGGATCAGGCCACAGTGACTCTGCACCGGGACGAACTGGTGAGCGGAGGCAGCCTGGTGGCTGACGAGGCCTTCGACCCGGGCGGGATCCCGTGCCTCCGCGTGCCCTATCGGCGGCTCGCTCCCGGCCGGTTCGTGAATGTCGTGGCCCTCGGGGTGATCGGCTCCCTGCTCGGCCTCGATGAAGAGCTGGTCGCCCGGACCGTCGAGGACATGTTCGGCAAAAAGAAATCCCAGGCGGTTGAAGAGAACCGCCGAGCACTGTCCGAGGCCTTTCAATGGGCGGCCGGGCAGGACGCTGGACAGCATGAGCTGACGCCAGTGACAGCTCCGATCCGCCGCCTGATGATGAACGGCAATGAGGCCATCGCCCTGGGGGCCCTCTCGGCGGGGGTGAAATTCTGTTCTTTCTATCCCATGACCCCCTCGACCTCGATCGCCCTCAACCTGATTGCCCGGGCGGACAGGATGGGCCTGGTGGTGGAGCAGGCCGAGGACGAGATCGCGGCGGTTAACATGGCGATCGGGGCGTCTTTCGCCGGAGCACCCAGCATGGTGGCTACCTCGGGTGGGGGCTTTGCCTTGATGGCGGAGGGCGTGAGTCTGGCGGCCATGACCGAAACGCCGCTCGTGATCGTGGTGGCACAGCGTCCGGCGCCTGCCACCGGCCTGCCGACGCGCACCGAACAGGGAGACCTGGAGTTCGTCCTCCACGCTGGTCACGGTGAGTTCCCCAGAGCCATCTTCGCGCCCGGGACCGTGAAGGAGTGTTTTTCCCTCGTCCGCAAGTCATTCGAGCTGGCGGAGCGTTACCAGGGACCGGTTTTTCTCCTGACCGATCAGTTTCTCGGCGATTCCTACCGGGCGGTGGAGGCCTTCGACCTCTCGGGCCTGGCAGCGGTAGGCGCCGGCGCCGCTGCGGGGGAGACCACAACTCCCTATCGCCGCTATGCCTTTGTTGAGCACGGCGTTTCTCCCCGCCTCCTCCCCGGGGTGACAAGGCATCTCGTCGTCGCGGACAGCGACGAGCACACTGAGGACGGCCACATCACCGAGGACCTCTCCATCCGGGTCCGGATGGTGGAGAAGCGGCTGCGCAAGGGAGAGGGAATGCTGGCCGAGGTGGTTCCCCCCGAGCGTGCGGGAGATAACCCGCCGGACCTGTTGCTCCTCTCGTGGGGGTCGAGCAAGGGAGCGGTGGCGGAGGCGGCTTCCCTCCTGCGCGAGCAGGGCGGGCGCGTCGGAACACTCCACTTTTCCCAAGTCTGGCCGCTCGTGGCGGAGCAGTTCCTTCCAGCCCTGCGGGCGGCGCGGCGGGTGGTCTGTGTGGAGGGGAACGCCACCGGCCAGCTGGCGCGGCTGATCCGTCGCGAGACGGGTTTCGAGGTCCGGGAGCGGGTGTTGCGGTATGACGGGTTGCCGCTGACCCCGCAATACATCCTCCGGGAGTTACATTCATGAAGAGCGGTACGGGATTTATGAACGTGGGACCATGGTGACCGGCGCGGATTATGGAAAGTTCGAGACGGCTTGGTGCCCCGGGTGCGGGAACTTCCCGATCCTGAAGGCGGTGGTAAAAGCCCTGGTCCAGAGCGACTTGGAGCCCCACCAGGTGCTGTTCGTATCCGGCATAGGCCAGGCCGCCAAGGCGCCCCACTATCTGAAAGCGAACCTCTTCAACGGGCTCCACGGCCGGGCAATCCCGGTGGCCACCGGGGCCAGGCTGGCCAATCCCGGCCTGAAGGTGATCGTCGAGAGCGGCGACGGATGTGTCTACGGGGAGGGCGGCAATCACTTCCTGGCGGCAATCCGGCGCAACATCGACCTGACGCTCCTGGTACACAACAATCAGGTCTATGGCCTGACCAAGGGTCAGGCCAGCCCGACCTCCGGGGTCGGATTCGTCACCAAGGCCCAGCCGGGGGGGGTGCGGGCAGAGCCCTTCAATCCGGTGGCCGTTGCGGTGTCGATGCATGCCGGTTTCGTGGCCCGCGGTTTTTCAGGAAAGATCGATCACCTGGCCGATCTCATCCGTCAAGCCATCGCCCACCGTGGTTTGGCACTCGTGGATGTGCTCCAGCCGTGCGTCTCTTTCAATAAGGTCAACACCTTCGCCTGGTACAACAAGAGGGTGTATGAATTGCCTCCGGCTCATGACTCGACCGACTGGGAAGCGGCAATGAAGGTCGCCTCGGAGTGGGGCGAGCGGATTCCGCTCGGCGTGATCCATCGCAGCCGCCGGCCGCCGTTCGAGGACGGGTTGCCGGCCCTGGCTCAGGGTCCCCTCTTCGGGCGGGAGACAGACCGGGAGAAGCTGGCCGAGATCATGGAACACTTTGCGTGACGCGGAAGCGTTACATTATCGGAGGCCTGTCGGGTGGCGGGAGATCACCGTAAAGGAGGCCCAGTGAAGGAACCGTATCAGGCAGTGAAAGTCAGCGAGCACGTCTACTGGGTGGGAGCTGTCGACTGGGGGGTGCGGGACTTCCACGGTTATTCCACCGGACGCGGCACCACCTACAATGCCTACCTCGTTCTCGCTGACAAGATAACGCTCATCGATACCGTCAAGGCCCCATTCAAGGAGGAGCTGCTCGCGCGTGTCGCTTCGGTTGTTGATCCCGGGGAGATCCGCTACCTGGTCTCGAACCATGCGGAGATGGATCACTCCGGGTGCCTGGCCGAGGTGATGAGGGTGGCCAGGCCCGAGAAAGTGTTCGCCTCCACGATGGGAGTCCGGGCCCTCACCGAGCATTTTCACCTCGACGGGGAGATCGTCCCGGTGAAAGACGGCGCCGGCCTCAGCCTGGGAAACCGTCAGCTTACGTTTTACGAGACCCGGATGCTTCACTGGCCGGACAGCATGGTCTCCTATCTCTCCGAGGAGGGAGTGTTGTTCTCGCAGGACGCCTTCGGAATGCACCTGGCCTCGAGCGAGAGATTTGCCGCTGAAATCGCCGGTCACATCCTGGAAGAGGAGGGGGCCCGGTATTTCGCCAATATTCTCCTGCCGTACTCCGGACTGGTCACCAAGCTTCTGCAGAAGATGGAGGGGCTCGGCATCCCCCTTCGGATAGTTGCCCCCGATCACGGGCCGATCTGGAGGGAAGAGCCTGGCAGGATGCTGGAGTGGTATTCCCGGTGGGCCGCCCAGAGGCCGACAGAAAAGGCGGTGGTGGTGTATGACACCATGTGGCAGAGCACTGCCGCCATGGCCCGGGCGATGGTGGAAGGAATCACGGCCGGGGGCGTGCGCGCCACGCTGATGCCTTTGAAGTCCTGCCACCGGAGTGACGTGGCCGCGGAAATACTCGACGCGGGCGCGCTCCTGGTCGGCTCGCCGACCATAAACAACAACCTCTTTCCTACCGTGGCCGACGTCCTGTCCTACCTGAGGGGCCTGAGGCCGGCGAACCTGGTCGGAGCGGCTTTCGGCTCTTACGGTTGGAGCGGCGAGGCCGTCGGCCAGGTAAATGAGATTCTGAAAGCGATGAAGGTCGCCATTTTAGGTGAAGGCCTCAAGGTCAAATACGTCCCGGGGGAATCTGCGCTGGCGAAGTGCTTTTCACTCGGGTCCAGGGTGGCGAAGGAATTGAGGGAGGGCCGGGAGTGACAGAGGAGGAGGAGAAGAAGAAGAATGAAAAAATACGTCTGTGATGTGTGTGGCTATGTCTATGACCCTGAAACCGGTGACCCGGATGGCAATATCCCCGCCGACACCGCTTTCGAAGACCTGCCACAGGATTGGGTGTGCCCGGTGTGCGGAGCAGACAAGAGTGAGTTTTCCCCGGAAGAATAGAAGCTGGGGTGTGCCGGCCGGAGTCCGGGGATCAAGGTTCTCCCTCTTTCGGTGGCGGGGTGAAATCCAGGGCAAGAGTTTCCTCCGCCCCCTGGCGTCGGACAATGGCCGTTCCCCGGTCGCCCCACTTCTTGCTCTGGAGCAGACTTAAGACATCACTCATTTCCCGGATGGCGGTGCCGTCGATGGAGAGCAGCTCGTCCCCGGCCCGGATCCCCGCTTCTTCAGCGGCTGAGTCCTCCACCACCTTCTCTACGAGCACCCGCCCTTCCTTTTCGGCCAGGTACACCCCCAGGCGCACCTTTTCATCCTCCAGGTCGTCGTAGGGGATCATCCAGACAAAATCTCCAGGCAACAGGGGAATGTCAGGCAGGTCCACATCCATCACCAGCGCCGCCCTCTTTTCCTCGGGGATGCTGATCTCGGTGGGGAGGAGGATGAAGTAGGGGGACGGGATGCGGCGCATGACTTTCTTTGGGATGCCGAAGGCGTAACGGATGTGGTAACTTCCGGTGAGCACCACCATTTTCTTCCCTTTGCCCTTCGGGCTGCGGAGGTAATCCGCGATGCGCTGGGCCATGGTTTCCTCCCAGAGCAGCTGAACCCGGTAGAAGGCGTCGAACATCTTATCCGATGCCCTGTGGCCCGCGAACACCGCCTTGAGAAATTCCCGCTGGTGCGGATCGGAAATATCGGTTTCGGGGGGTTGGGCCTCAACCTCCGGAGGCAGCGGGCCGTCCGGGGAGAGGGCAACCTGCCGCTGCAACTCACGCGAGGGGTTGAGGGCCAGGACGTCGACACGGTTGTCCCGAGCAAAGTTGAGAATTTGCCGGTAGTAGCCGAAGTCTGAGCCCCAGTTATCAATCCACCGGGACGCTATCAGAAAATCCACCTCGCTGAGTTCCCCTCTGGTCCAGCGATCCAGGCTTTCCTGCTGCGGTTCCCGGAACATCTCCATCCCGATGGCCACCCGCCCGGGGTAACGCCGGTGCATTTCCCTGATGATCTCCAGCTGGACACGGTGGGCATGGACATTGTTGTGCATTTCGCCAACGAAAATCAGCCTCCCGGAGGAGACCATATCCATGGTTTCCTCGAAGGAGAGCTTCAGGCCGGTCGGAAGATGGTAAATATCGTCGGGGTGCGGTTCCTTCTCCAAAGGGTACGGCATGAGATCATCGCTCCGGGCGGGCATCTGCGGGCCTGCACACCCGGTGAGGAGAAGAAGTCCCAGGCCCGCGACAACCAGCCTGCCGGCAATTGCCGAGGGGCCCCGATCCTTTCTCATGTCCTGGCCCCGCCTCCAGCGCTCGGCAGAAGCAGGTGTTGATTTCCGGATGCCTGGAATGCCGTTCCGGTCTGGATGGCAGCGCCGGCCCGGCTCGCCACAGTCATCAGAAGTCGTGCCGCAAAAAAGGAGGTGGGATATTTAAAGTTCGTCCCCAGCCGGAGCAATTTCCGTCGCCAGGCCGGAGCTGATGGAAACGACGTCGGCAAGCACGGCCATGGCCTCCTCCACGTAGGGCTCTTCGAGTAACCCCTTTTCCCACAGCGCACGTCTCTCCTCATCGCTCTTCGCGGTTCGTTTAGAATCCGGGTTGCCGCCGGATCCGGAATCGTGAAAGCCACTCCCCGCGCTCTCCTGCAGCTGGCCCGCCTCCGCTCTCTCTTTTCGGATATCGTGTATGCTCAAGGATTGCCGGGTCTTTTCCCTTCTCTCGCCCGCTCTTTTCGAAGTCAGGGAGATGTCGATAAAGTCCTGGTCCGACTCCACCCGCGACGCGCTCTTGGACTTGACGGCCTTCAGGTCAATCGTATCCCCGTCCCATTTGGTGTAGGATGCGGGGTCAACGGTGTCCCAGGGGAGGGCGAGGTCCAGGTGCCGTTCTCCCATTTTAAGGTGCTGCATCCTGTCCGGCAGGGTGATGTCCGGTACTACCCCCCGGGCCTGGGTAGATTCCCCAGTGACGCGGTAAAACTTTTGCACCGTGACCTTGAGGGCGCCCAGGGCCCCGTATGTCCCCTTTCCCCGATGGCCGAGGCTGCGGTTCAGGTCGATCAAGGTTTGGACCGTTCCTTTCCCATGTGTGTGTTCCCCTCCCAGGATGACCGCCCGCCCGTAGTCCTGGAGCGCTCCGGCAAGGATCTCGGAAGCTGAGGCGCTGAAGCTGTTCACCAGGACAACTACAGGGCCACCGTAGCTTACGGTGGAATCGCTGTCTGAAAGGGCAGTGAGGGCTCCCCGGCTGTTCTTCACCTGCACGATCGGCCCGGATTCGATAAAGAGGCCGGCGATGTTCACGGCATCGGTGAGGGCTCCGCCGCCGTTGTTTCTCAGGTCCAGGATAATCCCGTCCATCTCCCCCGACTTGAACTTCTCCAATTCAGTCCTGACATCGTCGGTGGAGTTTCTCCCCGTACCGCCATGACGGGTTCTTTTAAAATCCCGGTAAAAGGCCGGAAGCTTGAGATAACCGAAGGTCAAGCCGCTCTTTTCGTCGAGCAATACCGCCGCCTTCACGAAAGTCTCTTCAATCTGCACTACATCGCGGATAATGGGGATCAAAGTCCTGGCCCCGTCCGTTTTCTTCACGGTGAGCTTGACCAGGCTGCCCTTTTTCCCCCGGATCAGCCTCACGGCGTCCTTGATGCGCATATCGGTAATGTCCACCGGTTCACCTTCGCCCTCGGCGACCTTGATGATCACGTCTTCGACCTGGAGCTCACCCTGACGGTACGCGGCGCTGCCGGGGATGATCCGGACCACCTTGATGTAGCCGTCCTCCTCCCGGAGTTGCGCCCCGATACCTTCCAGGGAACCACTCATGCTGATATCGAAATTCTCCTTCTCGGCGGGTGGCAAATAGGTGGTGTGAGGATCGAAAGCCTGGGCCACAGCGTTAAAGTAGCCGTTGTACTGGTCTTTTATGGTTTCCCGCTGCAGCCTGGAAAAGAAATCGTCGTAACTCTTCCGGACTTTATCCCGGGCTCTCTCCTGCAGTTCTTCCGGAGAGGCCGCGGTCTTTTCCGGGTGTGTCTCGGTTTCGTACGCGTCATCCTCCTCCAGGCCCAGGTAGCGCCTCAGGACCTGGAGCTTTAGGATCCTCCTCCAGCGATCGCGGAGCTCCTCTTCGGTCCTGCTGTAATCCCGCTTCTCTGGGTCAGTTTCAAGTGTCTCATCCTTAGAGAAATCGAAGTCACGGGAGAGGATGTCCCGAACCGACTCCCTTACGAAAAGGGTCCTCTCGGCCCTGACCTCGGCCGCTATCAACGGCAGCCTTATCATGCCGGAGTTGATCTCGTCATCGATACGGGCGGCATGGGTCTGAAGCATTTCCACGTCCCCTTGAAGGAGAAAGCGTTTTTGAAAATCCAGCCGCGAGAGGTACAGTTTGAACGCGGCCCGTGAGAGATCGTCGTCTATGCGCTTGTGGCTGAAGTGATGCGACGGGAGGGAATTGCGAAAGATGGACGACAGCAGCCGGGATCGGCCTTCCTCCGTGCTTTCCTGCCGCGCGAAGTTTATCTCGGCCTGCGACCCCGCGAGGAGTATGGCCAGAGATACTACAGCCAGACCCCGCCTCAGGTGTGTGGTGCGGGGTGTGGCCGTCGGTGAGTGCCACCCCTCCGGGGCCGGTTTCTCCCTCTTCACATATTTGTCGTAACGCACGTTATTACAAGGGACAATGTAACATATTTCCCGCACCGCCGCCAGCCGGGTCGACGGGGATCAGGGGCCATGTCCCTCTGCAGTAAGATGAGCAAGAGGCGATTTTGGTTCCGCGGGCCCCGAGATGGTTGTCCCGGGGCGCGGGGGGGGGGCAGCCGGGGGGGGGGGTAAAGGGAGGCCACCCCACACCCCCAACCCGGCGGGGCGTC
>JAUVQV010000143.1 GCA_030597995.1 Candidatus Rokuibacteriota bacterium | reverse complement strand
GGCCATTTCCCGGTAATATTGAGCTCCAGAACATACTTCAAATCCCCTACCGACGAAGACAGCTCCTCTTCCGGGGGCGGCGGCGGGGGCTTCTTGACTAAGCTCTCCGGGCATGCCATATTTGTGCGTATCCGGCGAGGTGGAAGATGCCCAAAGAGGTTCAAAGGAGCAGAGGCGCCAGAGGTGGGATTTTCCTGCTCACAATGCTCCTGATTACCGGGGCTCGTCTGCCAGTGGAATCCAGGGCCGCCATGCCCCAAGTAAACGAACTGTCGCCTCTGTTTGAAGGACGCGATTTATCAGGTAAAAGCTACAGTCTGCAACAACTTGCCCTCGACCGCAAAACCACCGTTCTCATATTTTGGGCCCTCCGATGCGCCGAATGCCACCGCGAGATGGCCGTCCTCGATGAGGTCTATAAGCAGTTTAAGGATTCCGGCTTGGTGGTGCTGGCAATAGAGGCCGCCAGAAATAATTCCACCCAGATCGTGGAGATCCTGGAAAAGTTGAAAGGAATTGATCTCGTTCCCACGTACCCGATCATCCCGGATCCAACCTATGAGATTGCCAATAAATTTGGAGTGAAGAAAACTCCCCAGACCTTCCTTGTTGATAAGGACGGTGAAGTGATCTATGCCTTCACTTCTTTTTCGAGGATTACCAAGGCTGAGTTGATCGGGAAGATCGAGAACATTTTCAATCCCAGCCTGATCGCAGTTCCGGTAGAAGCCCCGGTAGAACCCGAGGTGGATCCCGCCTCTGCGACAAAACCCTCCGCCGGCGTCGTGTTAGACTCGATAGACAGTCCAAAGAACGAGCAAGCCTTAGAGAGAGATGAGGAGTTTGAAAAAACCGTTATTTTGCGGACTTCTACAATCACCGGGGTGAACTCGACCGAGCGATACCCCTCTATCAGAAGTGTCTTGAGCTGAATAACAACAGCATACACATCCGGCTGAAGCTGGGAGAGATATACGCAAAAAAGAGGATGTTCGCCGAAGCCCGGGAGCTCTGGGAGGAAATTTTTAAATTGGATCCCGGGAATGAGCAGGCAAGCGCCAATATCCGACGGTTGATCCGCGGAGACTGTTAGTCCCCGACTTTGCTATGGTGCGCACGGTCGAGGGCCGTGCCGTCGTGAACCCCCCTGGGCGCATGGCCCCCATGACCCTGAATCAGGCGCCTCTGATTCCGTCACTTCGGCCCGGAAAATCCGCAAAGATGTAATACTCCTCCCCTATACCCTTATACCCTTGTCAACTTGACTCAATCCGCTTTCTCCATCGCCCGGTTCATCCCGTGAAACACCGGCCGCCGGAGGGCGAGTTGCAGCGTCAGCACAGGCGAGACGAATCTTTTTGCTGAGGATCGCCAGCCATTCACAGAAGCGCAATATGACTCAAATTGAGTCTAATGTCATAGATTGTGAAAAAAACCTCAATTGCAGGGGCGGAGGGCAGGATTCTCTCGCCATGAATATTTCTATATTATCAGTATGTTATAAATAATTATTAGAAGACCGTGCCGATCCCCTTGCATGGCACATGTTTTGCAGTCATTAGTTATTTACTAAAATAAGGGTAACTAGCCGTTGATCGCATGCAACGGCCTTTGAGAAAGAGGAGAAACAAGGTTATTCGAGGAGCACAATTATGAGAACGCATCCCGCAGGATTTCTCGGGCTTATCGCCTCACTCGCAACGGCGGTCATGTTCGCCGCCGCGCCGGCCTTTGGCGAAGAGCCCTTCTGCTTCGAGTGCCACGACGACATGCAGGACGCCATTCAGGGCTTTGCCTACCAGCACGATCCGGCCCTTGAGGGTGACTGCACCGAATGCCACGAAGATCACGGTGACGAGGAGAGGCTGATGCTTGTCGAAGAAGGAAGCGCCCTCTGCTATCAGTGCCACGACCAGAAAAATATGGGCAAATCGGTGCACCCTCCTGTGGAAGACGGGCTCTGCGTCTCCTGCCACAGCCCGCACGGGTCGGCGAACGAAAAGTTCCTGAAGGCGGACGGCAACGACCTGTGCATGACCTGTCACGCGGACCATGAGCAGTTTTCCCACGATGTCGTCCACGGCGCACTCGACGAGGGGTGCCTGGAGTGTCACTCCCCCCACAGTTCCGAGTATTCGAGGCTCTTCACCGCCAACCTGATGCTGGAGCGCAAGGCGATCTTCGAGATGGAACACGCCGAACTCTGCTTCCAGTGCCACGATGAAGAGAATTTCACCGCTCCCCAGAACGAGGACACCGGCTTCCGCAGGGGCATGCAGAACCTGCACTACCTGCACCTCACGGGCAACCCCGCGCCCAACAAATACGGCATCGTCAAGAAAAAGCACGGCCAGACCTGCTTCGGCTGCCATCTCCCCCACACCGCCGTCCAGGAGAAGCTTATCCGTACGGAATTCAACTGCGAGGGCGTCCTTTGTTACAGCATGCGCTATAGACCCACCGATCAGGGGGGCGTCTGTCGGGTCGGCTGCCACAAGATTCAATCGTATTCACGCAGCGGGGGGGCGACGAGCTCCGCCGTCGGCATCACCAAGCCGGAAGCAGCCATCCGCTGATTCTCTCACGTGCCTACGACTGAAACCTGGCGCGCCGGAGAACGCGGACGCACTCGTGGCCCGGTAGTGAGCTCAGAGGAAGGGGGACGTCTGCTGGTGTATTCGCTGAAACCGCTCTGGATTCTCCTTGCGATCGGTGCGCTCCTCCCGGCCCCGGTGTGGGCGCAGTCCACCTCTTTCATCGGCTCCTGTCTCACCGGCAGGTGCCACTCCGACCTGGCAACCGCAAAATTCATCCATGGACCCATCGGCGGAGGGATATGCCCCATCTGCCACAACTCGGGCGAGGCGCCCCGGAAGGCCCTTCCCCCGGTGCACCCGGCGGTCCGCATCGAATCGGCCGCCAGAGCCTGTCTCCTGTGCCACGAGGAAATTCGCGCGCTCCTCGAGTTGGACTCGATCCACTCCCCCGTCGAAGACGGCTACTGCATCGACTGCCATGACCCCCACCAGTCGGACAGCCCCTATTTCCTGAAATTCCCCCCCAAGATAACGAAGGGATGGAAAATCATGGCTCCCGTCTGCAATGCGTGCCACGAGCCGGGGGACCCGGAGTGGTTCAACGCGTTCCATGCGGGCGAAGCCATTCTGGATTGCATCGTCTGCCACAACGCCCATGCCTCGGCGGAGAAGTTTCAGCTCACCGGATACGTGCGTAAAATCTATTTGCTCGCCATGCTGGAGGAGGCCACCGAACACCGCCAGCACGGCAACCTCGGGGCAGCCGCCCGGGCCTACCGCAAGGCGCAGGCCGTGGACTCGAACAACACGGAGACCTCCCTCTCCCTGGGCGAGATCTATCTTGCCCAGGAGGACTGGGCGAAGGCGGAGCGGGAGTTCGAAAACATCCTATCGCGGCACCCCGACCACGCGGAGGCTCTCCTCGGAGCCGCCGCCGTCGCCGAGCACTTCTCCGGAGCCTCTGCGGCCCTGGAGTACCTCAAGAAGGCCCGCGACCATGATCCGAATCGCGCGGACATACACGATCGGCTGGGGCTCATCTATTTCGAACAGGGACAGAACCAGGAGGCCCTGTCTGAATTTTCCCGGGCGATAGAAGCGGATGGGGACTACGCACCCGCCCACCTCCACCTCTCACAAGTCCTTGATGCCATGGGGAAGACGATGGAGGCCAGAAAGGAACTGGAAATCCACCACAGGCTCACGGGAAAGTAAGGCCTGGGCTAGCCCCCCCACCGCGCTTTAAAACAGCTCCTTCAGGATTGCATTGGCGTGGTCTACAGCTTCCAGGTGTCGCGGCTTGAGCCTGAGAATATACCTCCACTGGTCGAGTGCGAGCTGGAATTCTCCCTGGCGTTCGTAGATCTTCCCCATTTGCGTCCGGACGTGGACGTCCTTGGGCTTGAACTTTACACAAAGCTCATAATGTTGGAGGGCCTTGTCAAATTCCCAGCGGTTAAAATAGTAGTCCCCCTGGGTGAGATGTGACGCATACAGGTCCTCAATGTCTGTGTGAAGAAGACTCGGCGCCACTCCGAACCTTTCGCCGGGCGGTGCCGGAACACCCGCTGTGCTCACTCCTTCCCATGAGGGTTCTTCCAGGCTCAGAATCAGCGCCCGATTGATTTTTGCCGTCAACGTGGCCTCATAACCCTTGGTAAATTTATGAGTCTGAAAAATGACTGTACCGTCCCGGTTAATAAAGAAGGTC
>JAUVQV010000103.1 GCA_030597995.1 Candidatus Rokuibacteriota bacterium | reverse complement strand
CCTGAGGCAATTCCTCCAGGAGGGAGAAGCGGCTAAAGCCGGGAGCGGCCTTCTTCCGGCTCCGCCGTCGAGAGAGATCGAGTTCAGGGACGTTGGCTTCACCTACCCCGGCTGCGAAATGACCGTCATTTCGCATCTCTCCCTCCGCATCGAGCCTGGTGAGACGCTCGCCCTTGTGGGCAGGAACGGAGCCGGCAAAACCACGCTGGTGAAACTGCTGACCGGTCTTTATGATGCGGACGAGGGAGCCATCCTCATCGGCGGAACCGACATCCGCAAGCTGGAGAAGACCGGCCTGCGGCGTATCTTCTCGGTCGTGATGCAGCATTATGGCCATTACGAAACGAGCGCCCGGGTAAACCTCGCCTACGGCGACTGGGAGCGTCTGAAGGACCGCCCGGACCTGGTGGACGAGATCGCGTCCCAGGCGGGCCTCAGGGAGCTGGTGGAGTCGCTCCCCGACGGGCTCGACACGCAGCTCGGTCGCTCCTTCGGCAGCCACGAACTGTCCGGGGGCCAGTGGCAGAATCTTGCCATCGCGAGGGCCTTTGCCAGGCAAACCCCGATCCTTATCCTCGACGAGCCTACTGCAAACCTCGACGCCCGCAGCGAGCTCGAAATCTTCAGCCAGTTCGCCACCCTGGCCCGCGGGCGTACCACGATCCTGATATCACACCGCTTCTCAACTATCAGCATGGCCGATCGCATCGCGGTCATCGATGACGGCAGCATTGTTGAGGTTGGATCCCATCGTGAGCTGATGGATGAGGGAGGGGAATACGCCGACCTGTACAGGCTGCACTGCAAGTGGATGAATGAGGGGAAGGGGCTCGAATAACCTTACGGCAGCCCGCTACTCCGTCTTAATAAAGGCGGAGACGTTCTGGTGCGGGAAGAAAATTGGCGGATCCCAGAGGGTGAGGTGAGCTGGATGTGAAAATCACCGGTGCGAAGACAACCCACATGCCGACCGCCCAGCTCAGCCAGGGCGAACAGATGGTGAGCCATTGGTGCCGGTTCCGGGGGAAGAGGATGCCTTTTGCCAGAGAGCTCTACTTCCTGCTTGTCTACCTTTTAGGGAGGACTACGCCAGGGGGCCACATTTGACAACTCATAATCCATTGAAAAGATAGGCATAAAAAAATCGTCCGGTAACGATTTCTGCAAGTGCTTGTTTTTAAAGGAGAAAAAATGGTGGAGGAGACGGGAGTCGAACCCGCGCCGGATGAATAATATCAATGGGTTATACACCCTTGGGGACACCTTGGGGACATTCTATTGGGGGGGGTATTAACTTCTACCCTAAACGGGGGATTGACACGGTTACTGTCTGCTGGATTAGCATCTAACCAATCTCAATTGACTCCCGTACGTTGCCACCTTTTCATTGCGCGTGAAATTCAAGGGGAAGGAGTGTATCTCCTTCCACAGCAGTCCGGTACCGTCTCCATGCACGGAGACCCGCAAGCAGGGAGCAGTGCATGATGTCTATCGGTTATGGTCTTTTTCTGAGGAGGTCATCATGAAAAAGATTGCTCCCTTATGGTCTCTCATATCACTTTTATTCCTCATGCTGCTGCCGTCCACTTTACATGCTGGTGGTCCGGTCCACGGTTCAAAGGCAGCCGGCATGGGCACAGCATTCGTTGCTGTCGCCGACGATCCGGCGGCGATCCTGCATAATCCGGCCGGGCTGGCTCAAATAAAAGGAACGAACCTCTACGGCGGCATCACGGCCGTCATCCCGTCCACCGATTTCGAGGATGCCGCCGGCCGGAGCGAGGAAACCGGCTTCCAGTCCTTTTTCCCTCCGCACCTGTACCTGTGTTCCGATTTCGGACAGGAGAATCTCGTTTTCGGTCTCGGACTTCACTCGACCTTTGGCGTCGGCGGACGAAAATGGAGAGACACAGGATCTCTCCGCTTCCTGTCGACAGAAAGCAGTATTGCAACATTCACGGTGAATCCCGCCATCGCCTGGCAGGCCCTGCCGTCCCTCTCATTGGCCTTTGGCGTTGATTACATGAGGTCCATGAGCGACATGGAGCGCATGGTGGACCAGTCTCCGCTCGGGGCGAGCGATGGCACATTCAGGCTGGAAACCGATGGAGGCGGTTGGGGATTCAATGCCGGTGTTCTTTTTCATCTCTCGGAGGTGATCCACCTGGGGTTCGCCTACCGAAGTGGAATCGAAGTTGATGCCTCGGGTGAAGTTGAGATCGATAACATTGCTCCCGCCCTGCAGCCGCTCTTCGGCAGTTCCCGCTTCACCACCGGTGCGGAAACCAAGGCCGACTTCCCGGAAATCTTCAGCTTTGGGATTGCAGCCACCCCTGATGGGCGGTGGACGCTGGCCCTGGACGTGGAGTTGGTGCGCTGGTCCAGCTTCGACGAGATGCCTGTGAGCTTCGAGCAGGAGATCGCGCCGGCGGGGCTGATCGACGGCACGATGGAGTTTGACTGGGACGATTCGCTCCAAGTCAAGGTGGGAGCCGATTACCGTGTCAGTGAAAAACTGTCTCTCCGGTGCGGGTATGCCCACATCCAAGCGTCCGTGCCCGAGCACACTCTCGAGCCAGGAAATCCCGACTCAGACCAGCACAACCTGAGCGTAGGTTTTGGGTACCGCTTTGGGAAGGTGGTGCTGGACATCTTCTACAATGCCGGTTTCTACGAAGAGAGGACGGTGGACAACGACATCCTCGACGGCACCTATGATAATTTCAACCACTATCTCGGCTTCAGCGTAGGGTACCGCTTCGGCGGCGGAGAGTCCTGAGGAGTACACCGTACAGGGATCATCAACGACCTTTGCGGCTTAGCCTTCACCGGATGATGACCGAAACAGGGGAGCAAGGGAGCTGAACGCATGTCGCGGAGAAAAGCATACCCGGCCAAAATCATCCGGCCATCCTATGAAGGGGTTCTACCCCGCCCGAGGCTCTTTTCCAGACTGGACACCGGCCGCAACCTTCCGGTGATCTGGGTGTCTGGGCCGGGCGGCTCGGGCAAGACAACCCTCGTCACCAGCTACGTCGAGGAGCGAGGGCTTCCCTGTCTTTGGTACCAGGTCGACGGTGGAGATGCCGACCTGGCCACCTTTTTCTATTATCTCGGCCTGGCCGGCAGGAAAGCCGCGCCCCGCCGACGAAAGCCCCTGCCCCTGCTGACGCCGGAGTACCTCCTGGGCATCCCCGAGTTCAGCCGCAACTTTTTCACCGATCTCTACGGGAGGCTGAAGGGCCAGGCGGTGCTCGTCTTCGACAACCTCCATGAGGTCCCCGAGGAGGCGCCCCTCTACGGAGCGCTGCTGGAGGGACTTGCCCGGATCCCGGAGGGAACAAGCCTGATCCTGATCAGTCGCAGCGACCCGGCGCGGGCCTTCACACGCCTCGCGACCAACCGGCAGCTGGCCCGTCTAGGCTGCGAGGAGCTCCGCCTGAACTCCTCGGAACTTGAGAAAATCCTCCGGAAGCGGGTGGTCGACAGAAGCGCCCGTAAGGCGCTCCGGAAGGCGTTCGGCCGGATGGACGGCTGGGCTGGAGGTCTGCAGCTGCTGCTGGAGGCGAACCGCAGGGCGGGAATCACGACGCCGGACACCGGGGCGGACACTCCCGGGGAGATCTTCGACTACTTTGCCGGAGAGATCTTCGAGCGGTTGGCAGCGGAGACGAGGGGATTTCTTCTCAAGACCTCCGTTCTCCCCCGCATGACCGCCTCCATGGCGCGTGAGCTATCCGGGCAGGGGCGAGCCGAGCGGCTCCTCTCCTTCCTCAGCCGTCACAATTACTTTACCTCCAAAATTCCAGGCTCCCCGCCGGTCTACCAGTACCACCCGCTCTTCAGGGAGTTTCTCGTCCACCGGGCGGAGGAAGACCTGGGGCCGGAAGAGGTACGGGAAACGACGCGACTGGCCGCCCGTCTCCTGCTGGAGTCGGGGCAGCACGATGATGCGGCCACGCTTCTGGGAGCGGCAGGTGACTGGGAGGAGCTGGTGAGGTTGATCCTGACGCAGGCCCCGGTACTCATGGCCGAAGGTCGCATGCAGACCCTCGAGGAGTGGATCAGCTCCGTGCCCGAGGCGATTCACGAAACCGTCCCCTGGCTGCTCTTCTGGCTCGGTGTGTGCCGGCTTCCCGTGAACCTGTCCGAGAGCCGCGCCCTCCTCGAGAGGGCCTACCTCCTCTTCAATGAGCAGCAGGACCCGGCAGGGGCCTACCTGAGCTGGGCGGCGTCGGTCGAAACCTTCATCCTGGAATGGGCGGACATGAAGCCCCTGGACAGGTGGATTGCCGAGCTCAATGAACTTCGGAGCGCCTATCCCGTCTTTCCATCCCCGGAGATAGAAGCACGGGTGACGAGCAGCATGTTCATGGCCCTGATGTTTCGTCAACCTCACCACCCGGAGATGCAGCTGTGGACGAAGCGGGCCGAGTCTCTTGTTGAAGGCGAAGGGGACACCTCCTTCCAGATTTCACTCGGTATATGGGTTTACCTCTATCACACCTGGATGGGCAGTCTGCCGGAATCGACCAAGATTATGAATGCCATCAAACTCAAAATATCCTCCCAGACCGTCCCGCCTCTGGCACAGCTGCTGTATACGGGCATAGAGGCGACGCACGGATGGTACACCGGATCATTTGACGAGTGCCTGGAAAGGGTTCGGAAGGGTTTAGAAATAGCAAAGGAAACAGGCATCTACATAGTGGACAAGCACCTGCTCTGCCAGGGGACCTATGGAAGTCTCATGGTGGGAGATCTTGCTGCAGCCAGAAAGATCACGGCCCGAATTGCCGAAAGTCTTTCCCCCACGGTAACGCTGGAATCGGCACATTACCATTACGTAACCTCCTTGGAAGCTTCCTTAAGAGGCGACCTTGGGCAGGCTCTTGAGCTGCAGAAGATCGCCGTAAAGATGGCGGGGGAAGCGGGCGGGCCTTTCCCGGAAGCTCTTTCCCGCATCGCCCTCGGACAAATCCTGACAGACTGCGGCAAGTACAAGGAAGCCGCCCGGCACCTTTCCGAAGCCCGGAATTCGGGCAGAGCAATGACAAGCAAATTGATCGAGTACCTGTACCTGGTTTTCAGCGCCCAACTGGAGCTAGCCGGAGGCAGCGATGAAGCAGGCGTCGATTGTCTGAGGCAGGCGATGAACTTCGGG
>JAUVQV010000142.1 GCA_030597995.1 Candidatus Rokuibacteriota bacterium | reverse complement strand
GTGAGCACCAGGTTCAACCGCCCCGCGAAGCAGGGGATCAGACGCCTTTTTTCGAGCAGGGTCCTGTGAATCAGGCGGCGCTGAAGGCCGCCCTGGGCCGCCTTGAGCCGCGCACCACTTCCCGGATCCGGTCCATCTGCCCCTGATTGCGTGCGCAAAAGACCGTGTTCACCCCCAGCTCAAAGTTGCGGTAGGTCCCGAGGAGCCCCTGGAGCCCCTCGTAGGTCTCCATTGTTTTTCGAAACGCACCCGGGACTCCCCGCATGGAGTCGTGCAGTTCCGCCGGCCCGTCGAGAGAGAGCTTCACCACCACGGTGCTCTTCGGGCACTCGGCGAGAACGGCCTCAGTCATCTCCCTCACCACCCCCGGCAGGAGGCCGTTGGTGGGCAGGAGGATCACGGCGGGCCGGTTGCGGCGATAGAAGACCCGCACGATCTCGACCAGGTCGTCCCGGAGAAACACCTCCCCCCCCGAGAGGGCCAGCCAGAGCAAATCGCCCAGAGAGGAGGAGATTTTTTCTATCTCTGCGATGGAGAGCTCCGGGGGCGGTCCTGAAGAAGGCTTTTTCCCGAAAGAGTAGAAACAAAAGGCGCACCGGGCGTTGCACCTTTTGGTGACGAAGAAAGTGAAATGGATCGGCCGGCGTTTCCAGAACACGGAGCCGAGGTGCCGGAACGGCGAATACCTCATGGAGCCCCCTCCCACCCGGGCCGCCGGACGATGAGATAGCTCGCCAATCCCGCCAGCGCCCCCGCGCCGATGGCGAGGGGATAGACAAAGAGATAGTAGAGAGCGGCGGCGAGGGTGAAGCGCAGCCCCCGGGTGTCGAGAAAGGCCCGGAACAATCCCCGGTTGAGATAGACATTCACGGCCAGGAGGGGAGAGAGCGGGTACCAGAGCCAGGGGCTCGGGAAGACCGCCGACGCCGCGGCCGCGGCCAGGAGGAGAAAACACGTGGCCACGTTTACCTTGAGTTCCCGGGAGGCGGTGCCGGAGTCGGCGAAGAGGTCTCCGGTCCGCAGCGAATAGAGCGTCCAGTACCGCGATTTTCTGGCCGCGTTTCTCAAAGAACGACCGAGCGAGAAATTGAAGATGTGCCGGACGAGAATCTCGGGGTCGAGAACCAGACGGCAGCCGTCCCTCCGCAGGCGGTGACTGAGTTCCACGTCCTCGAGGAGGGGCAGGAAAGGTTCCGGAAACCCGCCGCTTTTCCGGAAAACTTCAGCCTCGATCGCCAGGGCGTGCGCGGCCACGTAATCGGGACTTTCCCGGTTCCTGGTCTCGAAGTAATTGATAAACACGGACTGAAAAAGTTGAACAAAATTCCTCAGGCTTGTATAATTATCTAAGAGGAGTGGTGATTCATGATTGTACTGAGCAGGGATGCCATTTTTAACCTTCTAAGGGAACATCAGAGCCGCCTTCTTGGACTTGGCGTGCGGCGCATCGGACTGTTCGGATCCTTCGTCCACGGGACTTCGAGGCCGGACAGCGATGTGGATATCCTGGTGGAATTTCAGCCGGACCGTAAAAACTACGATAATTTCATTAATCTCGCATTCCTTCTCGAGGAAGTCCTTGGCAGGAGGGTCGAGCTTATCACCACCGAGTCCCTCAGCCCTTACATCGGTCCACGAATCCTGGCCGACGTAGAATATGCCCCCCTCGGCACTTGAGTACCTGAATCACATTCTCGACGAAACTCGCTATCTCCAGGAGCAGTCCGGGCAAACTACGAAGGAGCATTTTCTCCGCGATGGTACTTTACAGCGGGCCTTCGTGCGAAGCATCGAAATTATCGGGGAGGCTGCCCGCAAGATCCCCTCAGAAATCCGGTCCTCAAATGACTCTACTGACTGGCGGGCGATAGCAGGAATGCGTGACCGGCTGATCCATGGATACTTCGGTGTGGACTATGAGCTGGTGTGGGATGTGATAAGTGTAAAAGTGCCGCAGCTTCAGCGAGAGATCTCCCGGATTGTCAAGAGCCTTCTTTGACCAAAAAAAATCGTAGGAGTTTCCTTTCCCGGCAATTAGACGGCCCGCACGAAGTAACGGTCATTCACCGGGAATATGGTATTTCTACCGCTTGGACCGATTGTTGTCAAGAAAATAAACAGCGGGAACGCCGGGAAAGAACTGAAAATCCTGCCCTCAGGGAAGCGCCGGGCGCACCGCCCCCTCGGGACACCTCACACACAGTCCTCAATCACCATCAGGAACGTACTCGAACTCCACCACCAGTGGGGATAGCTGCGGCACGGGCGGAGGCCGCGGCTCCGGCTGATCCCACAGTCTTAGGTGGCGCAGGATCTTCTCCACGACCTGCGGCTCCTCCAGAAACGCGATAATCCGCATCTCCAGGCCGCATCGGGGACAGACCAAAGGATCCACTTCATAAATCTTCCGTATCAGCCGCGCCCAGCTGCGCCGGGCCGTCCGGGCCGAGGGGGTATCCTCCTCCAGGATCACGGGAGCCCCCGGCCCCGGGCTCTCCAGCCCCATACGCCGGCGCTGTCCCCGCTGTACGCTGCTGTAGAAACCGTAGTAGCGAACCAAGTGTTCGCGGCGATTCGGTATGTGGGCCGTCACCGCCGCCAGAAAGTCCAACGGATCGTAGAACTGGAAATTGCGGTTCGGCCCCTTGACCATCTTGGTCTTGTAGATCACCCTCCCCTCCTTCGGCCAGTAGCGCACCTTCTCCACCGAGAACGGCGCCCGGATCAGATACCGGGAAATGTTCTCCCGCCCGGTGGTGTCCCGCGCCCTCACCCGCACCGAGGTGTCCAGGTTGAACCCGGAGTGTTTCCACCCCAGCAGCATCCGCACCCGCTCCGGGAGAATCAGCCCCTTCTCGAGGAGCATCCGCAGCACCCGGTGCCGGAAAAGCTGCTCCATCTGTGACAGACTCACCTTCGGCAGCACATGCAACGTCCCTGCGGGTGAGAACGCACCCTCGGTCACCAGGGCATGTTCAACCACCCGGCGAACGATACCGCCCGCTTGGTGTGACACGAGGTGCAGAAGTACCTCCCCTTGCACGAGAAGGCCAGCAGGTACTCGTGGCCGCACTCGGCGCAGCGCACCCGGGCGAATCCCTGTCGCAGGTCCCCGCAGGAGAGGTACCGTGTCACCACCTCCCGGATCACCGGCCGGAAATACCCATACCGGTCCGCATACCGTTCGGAATACACCCGCTCGAACTGTTCGTAGTGTTCCTCCACCAGCCGGTGGAAGAACGTCCTGCGGGGACGGCGCGGCCGGTACACTCCCTTGAGGCATTCGCCCATACACCCCGCAGGAGTGCAAGGGGAATGCCGGGGGGGGAAATCCGCAGCAATATCAAACAGAAGACGGGTGAAGGAATCTACGGGGAAGATGAGGGGTGTCCCCTCAGGGCACACGCTCAGAAAGAATGTTGCGCCTCAGGTTCACAACGAGAAACAGGGAAATCCCCCCATGAATGCCGCCTGCAGGTCATGAATGGTACTCCCGGGTCAGGAGTGCCGCCCACAAGCCACATGTAACGCCTGCAGGCCACCGGTGACGCCCACCGGTCACGAGAAGAGCCCTCGGAGTTGCAACATGAATTATACGGGCTTGCGGAGCCGCAGGTACTCCCTCAGGAGAGCGGGATACTGTGAGGAGTGAAACAGGATATTGGTCATGAAATTGCACTCGTGGGTGCAGTAGCAGCCGCCTTTTCGTATCCCCTCCACCACCTTCCATCCCTTCTCGGATCGCAACACCCGGCCGACGTCATACCCCATCTCCCGGACGTCTCCCATCGGATGGGTGAAAGACTCGCAGGGGTAGAGCATCCCGGCTTCCGTGAGCACCAGGTTCAACCGCCCCGCGAAGCAGGGGATCAGACGCCTTTTTTCGAGCAGGGTCCGGTGAATCAGGCGGCGCTGAAGGATGTCCTGGGCCGCCTTGAGTCGCGCCCCGCGGAAGCGGTAGACCCGTGACCGCCCCCCTCTGAGGGAGGATTCCATCCCGGTGATCACCTCCAGGTAGAGGGCCGGGTCGACATCCTTGAGTGCCCGGTCCGCCACCTCTCCCCGGATCAGAGAGACGGTGTGGGTCCGGACCTGCTCCAGGCCGCGCACCACTTCCCGGATCCGGTCCATCTGTCCCTGATTGCGTGCGCAAAAAACCGTGTTCACCCCCAGCTCAAAGTTGCGGTAGGTCCCGAGGAGCCCCTGGAGCCCCTCGTAGGTCTCCATTGTTTTTCGAAACGCACCCGGGACTCCCCGCATGG
>JAUVQV010000019.1 GCA_030597995.1 Candidatus Rokuibacteriota bacterium | reverse complement strand
TTGAGGTGAGAAGAGGCCAGATCTCCGTGACCCCCAGCTCCACCGCTTTTTGCACGACCAGAGACATACTGTCACCCCGGGGGACGGCTTGGGCCAGCACAGTCTTCAGCGGGGATTCTTTCGAGTGGCGTCTTTTCCTTATTATTTCAGCGGTTACCCTTCGCGGTCCGTCTGCACCCAGGCGCACCGAGTACTCGACACCGGTGCCGTCAGTCACTGTCAGCAAATCACCCGCCCTCAAACGGAGAACCTTCTGAATGTGGTGGAGTCGCTCCCTCGAAAAGGATATTCTCGTCTGTCCTACCTCCTCAGGGGGTACGAATATTCGAGAGCCTTCTGACGCCGGATGCCGGCCTGCAATCCCTGATGGATGTCGCGAGCCGCCGCTGCTGGTGTGACGCATTTTCACTCGCTTTTTCCGCCGTCACCCCGCCGGGGGTCGGGGGATGGAAAACAGGACAGAAAAATTTTTCCCATAGTCCGACTCCGCCCGGGTCCGGCCTTGGTGCAGTTTGACTATCCTTTTCACGTTGTAAAGCCCCAGGCCGGTACCGGCCTGGGCCGGGAGCCCCGCATCTTTTATGCGGACGAACTTTTTAAAGATGTTTTTGATCTCCCCCGGCCTTACCCCCTGCCCCTCGTTATATACCCTCATCAGCCACTGTGTTTTTTGAATATTGCAGGACCAAGTTATCCGGCCGCCGGGTTTTCCGTATTTCACGGCATTGAAAAAAAGGTTGTCAGAGAGGGTGATCAGGAGCTGCCGGTCAGCGTACACCTTGCAGGCGTTGCTTTCCGACTCCCGGACCTTTTCCAGGCGGGGCAGAAGATGGGGAAACTTGTAGCCCAGGTCGCTCAGGACAACCTGTATGACATCTCTCTTGAGATTCAGCCATTCTTTGTGCAGCAGCTCCTGGCCGCTGTCCACTCTCCTCAGGTTGAGGAAGTCCCCTGTCATATGCTCTATCCGGTAGGCATTCGACAGAATCCTTTCCAGAACTTCTTTCTGTTTCGGCGTCAGGCCGCCATAAGCCCCTTCTCCCATGAGGTTGCCGAACATGATGATGGAGTTGAGCGGGTTGCGGATTTCATGGGAGACGAAGTCCATGAGAAACTCATAGAGGTCCAGTTTTCGCATCATTTTTTCCACAGTCCCAAGCCCTTTCCTTCTCCGCTTCTCGCTACCGGAGTCCCTGCTGTTCGATCCTCTCCCGCACGCGTTCTATGCGGCGCGCGACCAGCTCTGGATTCGGGTATTTCTCTTTCACTCTTTCCAGTTCCACCAGAGCGCTCTCCAAGTCTCCCGCCTCCTCCAGACAGTTGGCAATTCCGAATCTCGCCTCGGCGACGAGCTGCGGATCCCGGCTCTCCGCGATCACCTGCCGATAGTACCGTATGGCGGTAGTATAGCGTCTGATAACATAGTAGCTGGTCGCTACTCCAACCAGTGCCCGGTCCCGGTAGGGACTTTCGGGGTAGTGCTCCAGGAGCGCCTCATACTCCTCCCGGGCCTGGTTGAAATCACCGAGCTTAAAGTAGCATCTGGCGACGGCGAGCTGCCCCTCGCCGTCGTCCCCGTTTCCGGAAGAGCGATTTATGAGGCGCTGGTACTCCACGATTGCCTGTCGATAGTCACCGAGGCGTTTCTCAAAAATTTCCCCGAGCATTTTCTGAGCCCTGCGGCCCCAGGGGCCGGCGGAGTCAGACCGGACCAAATCGCGAAAGGCCTGAATGGCCTTGCGATCCTGCCTCAGGAACAGGTAGTATATATGTCCGACCTGGACCCGGGCCCGGTTTGACAGGTCGTCGTCGGGATAATTTTCTACTACCGCTCGATAGAGTTCGACGGCCCGCTGGTACTGCCCCGTCTCCAGGCTCCTCTCCGCCTGGCGGTAACTTTTACTCACTCTGTAGTGGCGGCCGGCCGCCAGCATTAACACTGAACCGCCGAAGGCCACCGCGACGCTCAAACCGAGGAGCCGAAACCACTTCGATGTCGCCAGCCAAGGGGACACGCCGGCTTATTCCTTCTCCTCCAGGCGGGCGACGCTGACCACCTTGTCACCGGATGACATGTCAATCAGACGAACGCCCTGTGTGGCCCTTCCCCTCCGGGAGATGCCGCCAGCCGGTACCCGGATTGCCTTTCCCTCCTGGGTGATCGCCATGACCTCATCTTCGTCTCGTACCTGGAGAATAGCGACCACCTTTCCGTTTTTCGCCGTAATTCTGAGATTCAGCGTACCGTGGCCCGCCCGCTTTTGAAGCCGGTACTTTGCAACACCGGTCCTTTTGCCGTAGCCGCGCTCGGTGACGGTGAGGATGTCGGAGTCCTGGTCGGCCACCTCCATACCCACCAGGCTGTCACCCGAGGCGAATTTGATCCCGGTCACACCGCGGGCGGTCCTCCCGGTAGGCCGAATCCCATCTTCGGAGAAGCGGATGGCCTTCCCCCCCGAGGTGGCCATAAATATTTCCCGTCCCCTCTCTACCAGCCTGGCGGCGATCAGGGTATCCCCCTGGTCAAGGGAGAGGGCGATGATACCACCTGCCCGCGGATTGCTGAAGGCGGAAACTTTGGTTTTTTTAATCACGCCCCGGGCGGTGGCCATGACTACAAACTTTTCTCCCTCAAACTCTCGCACCGGCATTACCGCCGAAATCTTTTCCTCTTTTCGCAGGGGGAGAAGATTGACTATCGCCTTGCCCTTGGCGGCCCTCCCCGCCTGCGGAAGTTCGTGAACCTTCAGCCAGTAGAGCCTCCCTAAACTGGAGAAGAAAAGGAGATAGCTATGGGTGGAAGCGATAAAGAGCTGTTCCCCGAAATCTTCCAGCTTGTGCTCCATGGCGATAATGCCTTTCCCGCCCCGTCGTTGGCTGCGGTAAAGGGTGGCGGCGTTGCGCTTGATGTAACCCTGATGGCTAATGGTAATTACCATGTCCTCATCGGCGATCAGGTCCTCCAGGTTTACCTCAGTCTCTTCTTCGATGATTTCTGTCCGCCGCCGGTCGCCGTAGAGGGATTTCACCTCCAGCAGTTCCTCCTTTATTATTTTAAATACCAGAACGTCGTCTTTGAGAATAGCCCGGTATTCCGAGATCTTCTTTTTGAGAGCCTTTAATTCCTCCAGTATCTTCCCCTGCTCCAAGGCGGTCAAACGCTGCAGGCGCATCTCAAGGATGGCCTGCGCCTGTTCTGCGGTCAGGCCGAATTTGTTTCGCAGGGCTTCTTTCGCCTCCGGTGGACCGGAGGACTTTTTAATGAGTTGCACCACGTCATCGATGTGTGCCAGTGCAATCTTCAAGCCCTCGAGAATGTGGACTCTCTCTTCGGCCCTGGCCAGTACGAATCGTGTCCTTCGAATCACCACTTCGCGGCGGAAGTCCAGGAACTCCCCCAGCATTGCCTTGAGTCCCATGACGCGGGGTTGTTTGTCGACCAGTGCGAGCATGATGATGCCGAAGCTGGTCTTCATCTGGGTATGGGCGTAGAGCTGGTTGAGGACCACTTTGGCCGGGTGGTCCTTTTTCAGATCCATGACTATCCTCATTCCCTCTCGGTCCGATTCATCCCGCAGGTCGGTTATCCCTTCGATCTTGCGGTTACGGACCAGATGAGCGATCTTCTCGATCAGACGGGCCTTGTTAACCTGGTAGGGGAGTTCGCTCACCACGATACTCTCCCGTTCCCCCCGACCGGACTTTTCGATCACGGCTCGAGCCCGCAGTTGTATTACTCCCCGACCGGAACGGTAGGCCTCCAGGATCCCCTTGCGGCCGTGAATAATGCCTGCCGTGGGGAAATCCGGCCCCGGTATAGAGCGCAGCAGTTCTCCGAGCTTGATGTCAGGGTTGTCTATCATTTTCACCAGCGCACCAATGACCTCACCAAGGTTGTGCGGCGGGATATTCGTGGCCATCCCGACAGCGATTCCGGAAGCGCCGTTCACCAGGAGGTTCGGCAGTCGTGCGGGCAACACCACCGGCTCCTGCAGTGATTCGTCGAAGTTCGGCACAAAGCCGACTGTTTCCTTGTCAATGTCCTGAAGGAATTCCTGGGTGAGGCGGGACATGCGAATTTCAGTGTACCTCATGGCGGCGGCGGCATCCCCATCTACGGAACCGAAGTTCCCCTGTCCGCCCACCAAGGGATAGCGGAGTGAGAAATCCTGCACCATTCGGATGATGCTGTCATACACTGCCGTATCGCCGTGAGGATGATATTTTCCCAGGACTTCCCCGACCAGCCTGGCAGATTTCTTATACGGCTTATTGTGAGCCAGTCCGAGGTCGTGCATCGCATACAGTATGCGCCGATGGACCGGTTTGAGACCGTCGCGTGCGTCCGGCAGGGCCCTCCCGATTATCACGCTCATGGCGTAGTCCAGGTAGGACTGACGCATTTCGTCTTCTATGTTTACCGGCTGCACCTGCTCCGGCAGTGTGGTCTGTCTGCCTTCTGCTTCCATGGTGAGTTCTCCCGGACGCGGCCCGGGGGACTCCCGCGAGCCGATGCTCCTCGCCCAAACTCCGTCAGATGTCCAGATTCTTGACTTCTAAGGCGTTTTCCTCTATGAACTGCCGCCGCGGCTCAACGTGATCCCCCATGAGGATAGTAAACATCTGGTCGGCTTCGACGGCATCCTCGACCGCCACCTGGAGGAGGGACCGGGTCGAGGGGTTCATTGTGGTTTCCCAAAGCTGGCTCGGGTTCATCTCCCCCAACCCTTTATATCTCTGAATACCCAGTCCTTTCCGGCCCTGCTTGAGCACGAAATCTATTACCTCCTCACTCCCCCGCAGCTCGACCCGCTCGCTGTTGTGGGAGATGATGTAAGGTGGGCGACCCAGGTCACCCAAGTTCTTAATCAGGGCGCGATTCTCCTTGAACTCCGGTGATTTCATCATCTCGGTGTCGATTGTTGCCCGGATGCGGTCCCCCTGTTTGTCCATCTCGCACACCACACGGTGGGAATTGTGCTCCTCATCTTCTTCGAGCCGGGCGTCCACCAGGGTAATGTGGCGGAAATAGCTGCTGAGGAAAACGTTTATCTTGTTGAGCGCTTCTTCCAGCACCCTTTTCTCCCTCAGGAGCGATTTTTCGAGAAAGCTCGTCCGTATCATCGCCCGGACCAGGCTTGGTTCGTAACCCATTCTTGCCAGGCGCTGGATGTTCCTCTCCATTTGAACCATCTGTTTCAGGTAGGTCAGGAACCTCGGTCCCTTGACCACTGTGTTCCCGGCGTGCAGGCGGAGTTCTTTCTGTCCCAGCTCGAGGAGCCGGGCTTCCAGTTCCCGCTCGTTTTTTACGTACCTTTCATCCTTCCCCTTCTTCACTCGAAAAAGGGGTGGTTGGGCAATGTAGAAATAACCGCGCTCGATAGCCGCCCGCATCTGCCTGAAGAAGAATGTTAACAGGAGGGTGCGTATATGAGCCCCGTCAACGTCGGCATCGGTCATGATTATTACCTTGTGATAACGAATCTTCTCGATGTTGAAATCGTTCTCACCCACTCCGGCGCCGAGGGCGGTGATGAGGATCCGGATCTCATCAGAGTTCAACATCTTGTCCAACCGGGCCTTCTCGACATTCAGAATTTTTCCCTTGATCGGCAGGATGGCCTGGAAGCGGCGGTCTCGTCCCTGCTTGGCCGAGCCGCCGGCGGAGTCTCCCTCCACGATATAGAGTTCACTCCGGGCCGGGTCCCTCTCGGTGCAGTCCGCCAGTTTTCCCGGCAGGTTGGTAATCTCCAGCGCCCCTTTCCTCCGCGCCAGATCTCTTGCCTTACGCGCGGCTTCCCTCGCTATGGCGGCGTTGGCGCACTTCTGGACAATCCTGCGACCGACGGGGGGATTTTCCTCGAAGAATTCCCCGAGGGCTTCATTCACCGCCGCCTCGACGATACCCTTGACCTCGGAATTGCCCAGTTTTGTCTTGGTTTGCCCTTCGAATTGCGGCTCTGGAACTCGGACGTTGACCACGGCGGTCAGACCTTCACGCACGTCATCGCCGGAGAGGTTGGCCCGAAGGTCCTTCAGGAGGCCATGCGAGGCGCCATAGCTGTTGATGGTCCTCGTCAGGGCGGCTTTGAAGCCGGAGAGGTGGGTGCCCCCCTCGCTGGTGTTGATGCTGTTTGCGAAGGAGAAAATCTGCTCCTGATAGCCGTCATTGTACTGCAGGGCGACCTCTATCTGTACCCCTTCCCGCTCTCGCTCCATATAGACTGTTTTCTTGTGAATGGGGTTCTTGTTCCGGTTGAGGTGCTCGACGAACGACACGATCCCGCCTTTGTAACAAAACTCGTGGCGCTTCCCGTCGCGCTCATCCTCGATCGTAATCTTCAGCCCCTTGTTCAAAAAGGAAAGTTCCCTGAGACGACGTGAAAGAGTGTCGAAATTGAATTCCAGAATCTCGAAGATCTGAGAGTCCGGCTTGAAGGTGACCTTCGTTCCGGTAGACCGGGTTTTTCCGACTTCCTGTACTCTTCCACGGGCCTTCCCACGCTGGAAGCTTTGTTGGTAGACCTTGCCCCCACGGCGGACCTCCAGCTCTAACCACTCCGCCAAGGCGTTCACCACAGAGACTCCAACACCGTGAAGGCCCCCGGATATTTTGTAGCTGTCCTTGTCGAACTTTCCTCCAGCGTGGAGCTTGGTCATTACCACCTCGGCCGCGGACACCTTCTCAGTTTTATGAATATCCACCGGGATACCGCGGCCGTTGTCAGAGACCGTAACGGAGTTATCACTGTGTATCACCACACTCACAAGGGTACAGAAACCGACCAGGGACTCGTCGACACTGTTGTCCACCACCTCATAAACCAGATGGTGGAGACCTTCCGGCCCCGTACTGCCCACATACATGGCCGGTCTCTTGCGCACGGCGTCCAGGCCTTCCAGGACACGAATATTCTTGGCACTGTATTCTCCTTGCGGATTGTTCCCGATTCGCACTGTCGAGACAGCAGTGGATGATGCGTTATTTTTCTTCAACGTCTGCTCCCTTCACAGCGGCAAGATCAGTTTTTCCCTCTCCTCGGGATTTTCTCATTGTCACAGCCTCATGGGCATGACTACGCACCCGTAATCTTCGTCCCCCACCGGTCGCAGCAGAGTCGGGCTGAGCTCTTCCTTCATCTCGATGCTTATCTGCTCCTCACTCAAGACCGAAAAAACATCCATTATGTAGCGCGAGTTGAGACCTATTTCAAGGTCTTCTCCCTGATACTCCACTTCGAGGTCTTCAGTCGCGTCTCCCACCTCCGGATTGACCGACGTCACAGTTACACCGTCCTTGTGGAAACTGAACCTCAAAGGGTTGGCACGTTCCGCTGAGAGGGTTGAAACCCTTCTGACAGCCCGGTAAAATTTTTCGCGATCTACCAAGGCCTTCCTCGTGTTGGTGTCCGGCATCACCTGTTGGTAATCCGGAAATTGGCCTTCAACCAGCCGCGTAACCATTACGTTCTCACTCACTTTGAAGGCCATCCTGTTATCTTTTATGTACACCTCGACCATCTGGCCGTTTCCATCCCCCATAATTCTCCTCAACTCCATTACGGCTTTACGCGGCACTATCACGCCCTTCCTTTCTTCTATCTCACCGCGGCATACCCTTCTGACATGCGCCAGCCGATGACCGTCCGTAGCCACCATGCGGCACTCGGCTTCCCCTTTCCCTATTTGAGAAACTTCCAGCAAAACGCCGTTCAAGGCGTGCCGCGTCAGATCGCTCGACATGGCAAAGGAGGTTTTGTCTATCATCTCCCCCAAGACTTCCCCTGAAAAATCAATTCTTTCCCCCTCCTGAATTCTCGGCACGGCTGGAAAATCTTCAGTCGGCAAACTCATCATTCGGAACCTTGCCCTATCCATCTCTACCCTTACCCAACCGCCCTCCTCCGACGAAATCCTGACCTCCCCTTCGGGAAGTTCTCGCACTATCTCAAAAATTTTCTTGGCCGGCGCGGTAAGCGTTCCCTCCTTAGAAACATTTACCTTGTAACTGCTTCGCAGAGACACCTCAAGATCCGTGGCCGTCACGAAAAGTTCCTTGCCCCCTACCTCGAACAAAACACATGAAAGTATGGGAACAGTGTTCTTCTTCTCAACAATCCCTTGAATCTTCGACAAAGCGTGACTGAGTTCTGATTTTTTAATAGTTATATCCATTAATTACCTCCTCTCTTATAAGAATATGTTAATACACTCGTTGTAGTACGTGGTGTTTTTAAGTGGATAAAAAGACAACCACCTAATAAAGTGGGGAATGCAGCGCTTGAAACACTGTGGAAAAAAAAGTGTCTTTTCAACTTTTGTCCGAGAACCATGTTCTCCACAGGCGCCTTATGAGGCTTCCACAGATACCCTGTTGCAAAGGTCATCTGCCGATCCTCCGGGCAATGGTGTCAATTGTGCTGTTGATGTCAACACTGCTTTCCCTCTTTCTCTCGATGAGGTTGAGGGAATGAATGACAGTAGAATGGTCCCGACCGCCAAAACCTTTCCCTATCAAAGGCAGGGAAGCATCCGTGAGTTTTCGACAGAGGTACATTGCTATCTGACGTGGGAAAACAATGTTTTGAGTTCTTCTCTTGGAACTCAGTTCGGAGACCTTGAGACCGAAGAAACTGGCGACTTCTCTTTTGACGGCGTCAATGGTAACGGCCTTATCGAGGCTGGTGAGAGTATCCTTGAGGATCTCCCGCGCGAATTCGATAGAGATATCTCTGGAGGAAAGCGATGCGTACGCCCCGAGGCGAATGAGAGAACCTTCGAGCTCGCGAACGTTGGACTTAATGCTCTGGGCAATAAAAAGGGCGACGTCGTCGGGGAGGGCGATATTATTCTGGTCCGCCTTCTTTTTAAGAATAGCGACCTTGGTTTCAAGGTCCGGGGATTGGATATCTGCAATGAGACCCCACTCGAAGCGGGAACGGAGACGCTCCTCAAGGTCCGGGTTATCGCGGGGAACGGTATCGCTGGATATGACAATCTGCTTGTGTGACTCATAGATGGAGTTGAAGGTATGGAAAAACTCTTCCTGCGTCTTCTCCTTTCCGGCAATGAATTGAATGTCATCAATAAGAAGAATGTCCATGTTGCGATAGCGGTTGCGGACAGAGGGCATGCGGTCGTAACGTATGGAATTGATGAGATCGTTCATGAAGGCTTCGGA
>JAUVQV010000072.1 GCA_030597995.1 Candidatus Rokuibacteriota bacterium | reverse complement strand
GTGCGGCCCCGCAGCCGTTTGCAAGAGAGAGCGTCCCGGTTGCGGCATCCACATCCAGGACGAGCCGATCGACAGTGAAGTTTACAGGGCCGAGGTGGTACCGGCCGTTGAAATCGGAGAGCGGCTCCGACTCGAACTGATAGATGAGGGTGTTGTGGACCCACTCCATTTTCCTGAAAGTGAGAGGCAGCGGGGGATCGGGGAATTGTTGGCGAACAAATCTCTCCGCAATTTCCCAGGCCCGGGAGGGTGAGATCTTCACCCGGGATTTCTCGACCAGCATGTTTCCCTGGTCGTCGAAATAGTAGACCGCCCCTTTCTCGGTGCGGTGTGAATCAGAGGCGCTCAGAGACGGGTTCTCCGAGAGGATGACGTCCTTCCCGTTGCAGGCGAAGATCTCCCCCGGCGAGAGCAGGAACAGGATACTAAAACACAGTGAGAAAAATCCGGTGCGTATCCCGAGCCGCGGTCCTGCGGCTCGAGGCCTGGATACTCGTACCCGGGAGCTCAGCATGGCCTCGAACATCGTTGCATTGCAATATCACCTTGCGCCTATGTCAATATCAGACCGGCAAATGCGACCACCGGTTTCCCGGCGGTACATTCCCGATCCCTGCTGCTGTCCCAGATAAGGCTTGCATACCCTACCCGGGTATAGTATAATATATAGAATGCGGATCGAGAAAGCAAGGCAGATTTTGACTGGATCTTCCACTGCTAGGGCACGTGTCATCGTATGATTCACTCTATGCTGTCAGATCTTGCGCATTGGTGGTGAGGAGGATGAAAATACAGAAAGTCGCCAAGAAAGCCGCGGGCATCTGCAAGTGCTGTAGTTCTTGTTGATCGCGCGCACTCAGCCCGGATCAGACTTTTTCGCTCATGTCTTCGGGGAAGCTGATACTTCCCTGAAAATGCAATAGCGGAGTATGCACTCCTGGATGTGCCGGGGAACAGTGCGGGCGGATTGTAAGGGGAAGTCAAGATGCACAAGAGAATATTCCAGATACTCTGGAGCAGGAAACATTTTTTGACCGGATTGGCCATCCTTTTTCTGATCGCCGCCGTGTTTGCCGGCTTGAGAGGAGACTTCAGGATTTCCGAAGACACCAGCGAGGCCGGTCAGTCACTCCCGGAAAATGAAATTCGCAGGCTCCTGACGGCGGCGAACTTCTTCGAGTTGCCAGAGCGGGGAAAATCACCCGACTTTTCCCTGATGTCCCTGGAAGGAGACCAGGTCCGGCTGAGTCAGTATCGGGGCAAGGTGGTTCTGCTGAGCTTTTGGGCCACCTGGTGAGGCTGGTGCCGGAAGGAGTTTCCTTCCCTGGAGCGCCTGCACAGGCATTTTCAAGGTCAGCCGTTCGTCCTGGTGGGCGTTGATATAAGGGAAACACGGGAGACTGTCAAGAACTACATAGAAGAACAGGGGGTCTCCTTTACGAACCTGCTGGACGAAAAGGGTTATGTGAGCGAGCTTTACTCCGTCCGGTCCCATCCCACGAAATTCCTGATTGGCAACAAAGGAGACCTGCTTGGTTTTGCCCCCGGGTATCGGGAGTGGGACACCGATGAAGTGAAGGCATTGATCGACTTGTTGATGAAGTAATGCCGGAGAACGCCGTCCTCTAGCCCTTCCCGCCACCGGTTTTTTCGAACTCTTCTTTCGAGACCGCCGTCCCCTCCATTCTCATCCGGGTCACCGTTCCCTTTTTGACTATCGTGCTGGTGGTAGAGACCTCGCCGTCCGGAGGGGCGCTCGTGATGAGAAAGATGTCCCGCACGAAAGGTCCTTCCTCGTTTGCTCCGTGCGCCAGAGGGTCAAACTCCACGATGACCTTGAAGGTCTCACCGGGCCGGATGACACGCGACCAGTCCTCAGGGAAGCTCCTCCCGAACTGCCGGGACAAAGACCCGTCCGGCAGTTCAATCCGGGCCTTGGTACAGGGACAGGAGGTGTAGATACCTTGCAGGCCGAGATCGTCCACCCCCCCGTTCCCGAGGGCGAAGGAGTGCAGGACGGTTCCCGCCATGATGTCGACATTCCCTATGTCGTGGTTCAGCCCCTCGGAAGCGGCTATTTTCCCCGAGTGTGCGGCCGGGCTCTTTTCCCCTCCGCCCGAGCATCCCGCAACAAAGATGACCGCAGCCAACGCCAGAAACGTCCTCGACCACCATTCCATAGCACATAATATACTATACCCCCCCAGGGTATGTCAAGGCCCGGACGGCTCTTTGCCTGTTTCGCCCTTCTTGAAACACCGCACCGTGCCCGGAGAGCCGACCCGGGATTTTTGGGGACTCCGATATTCACCAAATGGCCCCCGGATGTTATAATTCTTGAGAGTTGAATAGTATCTGTCCGGCAAACAAAGAGCGGGAAACATTTCCTCTCTTGCGTTTCAAGGAAGGGCCCGTGGTGATGGAGAAAGGCAGGAAAAAGACGCCGCACCAGGGAAACACGAAAGAGAAGCAGCGACGTCCCGCTGAACCCCGGGCGGTCAAAGCCACGCTCCGGGAATCGGAAGAAAAATACCGCCACCTGTTCGAAAGCTCACTCGCGGGTATCGGCATCTTAAAGGGGGCCCGCGTCATCACGGCCAACAAGGCCCTTCTGGACATGTTCGGTTACGACACCTTCGAGGAGTTTTCGGCAATTTCCATCATGGACCACACCGCGCCGGAAAGCAGAAAATTCATCCGAGAGCGGTTGAAAAAACGCCAGAAGGGCGAACCTCTCGAACCGCGCTACGAGTACCGGATTATCCGCAAGGACGGGGAGATCAGAGACATCGAGATGTCGACCGCGGAAATTGTCATCGGGGGAAAGCAGCACGTTCAAAGCACTTTCCGGGACATCACCCGGCTGAAGCGAGAGGAGGAGATGCTGCGCGAGAGCAGGGAGAGATTCAAGTCCCTGTTCGAGAACGCCATCGATGCCATTTTCCTGATGGACACAGAGGGGAGATACATCGACGTGAACGCGAAGGCTACGGAGCTCACGGGATATTCCAGGAAGGAACTCCTCACGAAGAACATCAGGGACCTTGTCCCCCCCGGGACTCCGGTAGCCATCTTCTCTCGGATACTGACAGAGGGGAAGGCCAAAGGGGAATTCGAAATCCTGCGGAAGGACGGGCGCCTGGTGCCGGCGGAGATGAACGCCACAGGGATCAAGTTGGGGAAGGTGAAAATCATCGAGGGGATCATCAGGGACCTCACCGACCGCAAAAGAATGGAAGAGGAAATTCTGAAGATCAAGAAACTCGAATCCCTAGGCATCCTGGCCGGAGGAATCGCACACGACTTCAACAATCTTTTGCAGGGTCTCCTGGGCAACATCTCCTTTGCCAAACTGCTCAGCCGGCCCGGGGAACAGATCTATGAGGTTCTGGAGAGCGCGGAGAGCACCTATGCCCGGGCGCGTTCTCTGACCAGCCAGCTGCTCACTTTTACGAGTGGTGGAGATACGATCAGAAAGCCGGTTGCTCTCGGAAAGCTCATCGCCGACACGGTGGATTTTTCGCTGAGCGGGTCAAGGGTAAAAAGTCGGCTTCAGATACCCCCCGGCCTCTGGCCGGTGGAAGCGGACGAAGGTCAGCTGACACAAGTGATCCAGAATTTGGTTCAGAACGCCAGGGATGCGATGCCAGGCGGAGGAACTGTGACCGTAAAGGCTGAGAATACCGTTACCGACGAGGACGAGGTTTTTGACCTCGTGAAGGGAAGGCACGTGAAAATCTCATTTCAGGACCATGGCGCCGGTATCGCCCCAAAAAACCTGGACCGGATTTTCGACCCCTACTTCACGACCAAGGAGAGAGGGAACGAGAAGGGCCTGGGCCTGGGCCTGACGATATGCCACTCAATTGTCAAGAAACACGGGGGGTGCATCACCGTCGACTCCCATCCGGGGAAAGGGGCGGATTTCACCGTCTACCTTCCGGCCTCCGAGAAAGAGGTTGCGGAACATGAAAGGGTGAAGACTGTTTCCCAGCTCAGGAAGGGAAAGGTTCTGGTCATGGATGACGAAGACCTCGTCACGGGTCTTGCGGAGGGAATCCTGAGCCACATGGGATATGAAGCGGCCGTAGCGCGCGATGGAAAAGAGGCCCTCGAAATCTACAAAGAGGCGAAAAATGAGCGGAGACCCTTCGACATCGTCATCCTGGACTTGACCGTGCCGGGGGGGATGGGTGGCGAAGAAACCCTCAAGCATCTCCAGTCCATCGACCCGAAGGTGAAGGCGGTCATTTCGAGCGGCTATCTGAGCGACCCGGTAATGAAGGACTACCGGGGTCACGGTTTCCAGGGCGCCCTCTCAAAGCCCTACCGGGTGGAGGAATTGAGAGGAGTGCTCTCCAGGCTCCTGCGATGAACAGCGGATTTCCCTTTCTCCGGCGGGCCGGCGGAAACCAGCTCAGGCGTCCAGCACTTCACGCACCTTGGCGAGTATGATGTTTGGGGAAACCGGCTTCGAAAGAAAGCAGAGTCCATCATCAGAAACCAGTTTTTCCAGCCGTGCATCCGAACTGTAACCGCTGGTGAAGATCACTCTCACCTCCGGGCTCAGGGCTTTTGCTTCTTTATACACTGTGGCGCCGCTCTTTTTCGGCAGGACTGCATCCAGTAAGAGGAGCTGTATTTTCCCCCTGTTTTTCCGAAACTGCTGGAGGGCATCCTCGCCGTCTACGGCCAGAATCACCTCATATCCGAAGGTCTCAAACATGTTTTTGGTCAGGTCTCTCACGCTCACGTCGTCCTCGGCTACCAGGATGCACTCCGAACCTCCCAGGGGGGTGAAAGATACTGAAGTTTTGTCCTCTTCAACCGCGGCCTTCGAGAGAGGCAGATATATCTCGAATGTCGACCCTTTCCCGATCTCGCTTGAAACGGTGATAAAACCGTGGAGCTGTTTTATGATCCCGTAGACGATTGAGAGCCCGAGCCCGGTGCCTTTTCCCGTCTCTTTGGTGGTGAAAAAAGGCTCAAATATCTTTTCCATGGTTCCGGCGCTCATCCCACTCCCGGTGTCCGACACCGAGAGCCGGGCGTAGTTACCGAGCGTGCCGTACCCCCGCTCCTTGGCAAAGGCCTCGCATATGATGTAGGGCCCGGTGGTCAAGGTGAGTTTTCCCCCCTCGGGCATGGCATCCCGGGCATTTGCGGCCAGGTTCATCAGCACCTGCTCCAATTGCACTCTGTCGACAACTATGTTGAGCTTCTCTTCCGCAAGCACGGTGCTCAGCTCTATGTCCTCCCCGATGATCCGCGAGAGGAGATTTTCCATCTGGACTACGATGTCATTGAGTGCCGCCGGTTTGGGGTTCATGATCTGCCTTCTGCTGAAGGCGAGGAGGCTCTGCGTGAGGTGGGCTGCCTTCTCGGCCGCCGACACAATCAAATCCACGGTCGCTCGCATCGGGTCGTCACGGTCCAGCTGCATCTCCATGATGCTTCCATAGCCTATGATAGCGGTGAGAATATTGTTGAAATCGTGGGCGATACCCCCTGAAAGCTGGCCGATGGCCTCCATCTTCTGGACCTGTCGCAGCTGCCGCTCCATCATTTCTTTTTCCCGCTCGGCCCTCTTGCGTTCGGTAACATCCCGAATTATTCCCTGAACAACCCTGCGGCCGCGAATCTCAAATATGCTGGAAGAGACCTCGGCGGGGAATACCGTGCCGTCTTTTTTCCGGAAATCAACCTCGAATCTGACGAGGCCCTCCTGGGAAATTTTTCCAAATGCCCGTCGGGACAACTCGAGAGCTTCAGGCGGGTGGAGATCTGCGATATTCAAGGAGATGAATTCCGCCATGGT
>JAUVQV010000021.1 GCA_030597995.1 Candidatus Rokuibacteriota bacterium | reverse complement strand
GGTGGTACGAAAGCAGCCCTGTTTCGACCGCGGGCCGAAGTGCGCCGCTTGCCACCGACGCGATGGATTGAAAAAATACGTCCGCGCCGGGACCACACCGGAGCAGAGGGCGCGGCTGGAAGTGCTCGAAGAGTATTACACTCTCCCCCCGGGGGCCAAGTGGTATTTTCCGCACATTCGTTGACCGTGATGAAGGGTCCCGCTTCAGATGCCGGACCTCTCCGGGGGGGTCACGGGGACCGGGTGCGGGCGTTATCGTCTCTCCGCCGGGTCGAGTGGTCCAGGGCGGTGAGGGTGGCCTTCCTGACCGCCGCGCTCCCTCTCTGGATGCCCCTGGTCTCCCCGGCGGCCCCGGCCCCGGCAAAGTGCTGGATGGTGAGAGAGACTTTCGAGATCCGGGAAGCGGGAGGAGTTCCGCTCCGCCAGCCCTCGGACATCCTGGTTCATGAAAACCTCCTCTATGTCCTGGATGATCTCAACGGGAGGGTGGCGGTCTACGATCTCGGGGGCCGTTTTAAGAGAGCCGTGAAAACTCCCGGTGGCAGGGAGGTCTCCTATCTCGGGATGGGACTGGGGGGGGCCGACCGGATCTTTCTGGCGGACTCCGGGGGGGGGAGAGTTCTCGTCACCGACCTGCAAGGGCACGTGGTGAAAGAGTTCGAGACCGGCGAGGGTGACGAGCCCTCGAGACCGGTCGGGATACTCGTTTCCCGGGGAGAATGTTACGTGGTGGACAGCGCGGCGCACCAGATCCGGGTTTTTGATTTAAAGGGGCAGCCCCTCAGACGATGGGGAGAGTTGGGAGAGGGGCCGCAGGGGCTCCGTTACCCCTTCCGGGTGGTCCAGGATGATCCCGGCCGGATAATCGTGGCCGACACCCTCAACAGCCGGATCCAGATTTTCACTCCCAAGGGGAATCCGCTCTTGACGTTCGGAGAGTTCGGGGTGAGCGAGGGGACCCTTTTCCGGCCCGCCGGACTGGCGGTGCTGGCTGAGGATCTTCTCCTGGTAGGGGACAATTATCTCGGATCGTTGCAGGTATTCGATTTCCAGGGGAGGTATCAGGGTGTTCTCTGCGGTCAGGATCAGCAGCCCCTGGTTCTGAAAAATCCGGTCAGCCTCGCCGTCCGGGATCAGATAATATTTGTTCTGGAGATGGGAAAGAGCCGGGTGAAAGGGCTTGAAATAATCCGGTAATTCCCCCTCGAGGGGGATCGAGCCGGGCCGGAACGCGGCAAGGGAGGTGGAAGCGTATGGCACAGAGCAAGTGGGAGTACGGCCAGGTGTACGTAGCGCATCCTGACATTTTCGGGGGTATGCCGAAATCCGGGCTCGACCTCTCGCGTCTCAACAGGGCAGGGAGAGAAGGGTGGGAGCTGGTCGGTATTGTTCCTTTTACCACCAGCCAGGGTGAAGTCAAGGGAGCATATTATCTTTTCAAAAGAGCACTGGAGGAATGACCACGAGCAGGTTCGCCATCCTCTTTGTGGCGCTCCTGGGACTGTGGCGGCCGGGGTACGCCTCTGGTGAAGAGGTGCCCGCGACAGGCCTCCCTCCGCGCTGCGGCATCTGTCACCCGGAAAGAATCCAGAAAGAGCCGGCTCCGGGAGCTTTTAATTTTCTCTCTCTCCTGGAGGGGGTCGGCTCCGGGGACAGCGGGATGTGCTACAGCTGTCACAATGGCCCGGTACTGGATTCGCGGCGCTCGATCTGGTTCGGGAGACAGCATCCGGTGGGGTCGTGGTCTTCGACTGCCGGCCGGGGGGTGACCGTGACCTGCGGAACTTGTCACGACCCTCACGTGCAGATCCCGGGGGCCCGGCCCTTCATGCGTTATGAGAGCAGCAACAGCGCGTACTGCCTGGCCTGTCACACTGGGCGGGGGGGAGGGAAGAAAGGGGAGCACCCCTCCCCCGGAGGTGGCAGTAAGATGGCGAGGGGCAGGGGAGACCCGGGTTGCGGGAGCTGTCATGTGGTCCACCGGGCTGCGGGAGAGGGCTTGATCCGGGAGACCTCCGCCGAAGCCTTGTGCGCCCAGTGCCATGGAGAGAATCCCAGTTTGGCGGGAAAGGGCCCCGGGCTCGAGAGCCATCCCGTCGGCGGGGAGAATCCGACCTGCGTGGTATGTCACACCGTTCATTGGGCCTCCTCCAATTGGGGTCTTTTAAAGGAGGAGGCTACCGGCAGTTTTCTCTGTCGTGAATGCCACGAGGAGCACTTTTCCTCGGGGGAGCGGGAGGGAAACCACCCTCGCGTCCCGGAGAGGGTGGAGTGTCTCTCGTGCCACCGGGCCCATAACGCGATTTCTTTCCAGGGCCGGGCAAGCCTGCTCGCCCTGGCTACGGAACACAACGAACTCTGCACGGGGTGCCATTCCTCTCTCATCTCGGGTACCGGAGAGTGGAGTCACCCTCTGGGTTGGCAGGTGAGCCTCGAGCAGGGGGTGCGCCTCGGAAAATTGACCGCCCACGGGGCGTATCTGGGGCCGGAGAGGGAGGTTCTGTGCCTCTCTTGTCACCTGGTCCACGGCGCTCAGGAGGGGACGCCGGCTCTGGTGGCCAACACGCAGTCCCTCTGCCACTACTGCCAACCCGCCCAGACTTCACAGGATCCTCAGCTGGCCTCCCGCGGCCACCAACCGGTTTCCGTGGCGCCGCGCCGGGCGGTCATCCCGGATCTCTTCCTCGAGGCGGGGGGGGAAACCGGCGACCGGGGGGAGCTGACGTGTGTCACCTGTCACAGCACTCACCACGGCCAGCCGGGGACGCCGGGATTGGTGCTGGAGCCGAAGGTGTATTCATGTGTACTCTGTCACACCGACAAGGCCGGGATGGAGGCCACGGTTCACAACCTGGGTCTTTCCCGACCCCGGGAAAAGAAGGCCCCGGGCGAAGAGTCATTCGGGTCTGATGTGTGCCGGGCCTGTCACAAAGAGCATGGCTGGACCGGCGCGGTGGGGGATCTGGATATCGGGGCGACAGTGATCGAGAAGGTCTGCTGGTCCTGCCATGGGCCGGGGAAGATCGCCAGCTTCACGGGTACGGTTCACCATCCCCTGGGGGTCTCGCTGGAGAAAAGGGGCTCCCCGGAGTATCTGCCGCTCTTCTGGAAGGACGGCCGGAGGCTTGAAAAGGGGCTGTTGAGCTGCGCGACCTGCCATGACGTACACCGGGGCAGCTCTCGGAATTTTCTCCGGCAAGGGCCGGATGAGGATGGTGGTGATCTCTGCCTCGGGTGTCACCAGCGTCAGGGGTCCGTGGCCGGGACCAAGCATGACCTCTCATTACACTTCCCCAATGAGAAGAACCGGTACGGAGAAGAGGCCTCAAAGAGTGGTCCCTGCCGGGCCTGCCACGCGACACACGGCGGCGGGTTGGGGGGCTCCTGGGCGAGGGGGATCAATCTCCTGGGCGGCGAGAGCGATGAGTTGTCCGCCTTCTGTACCGAATGCCACCGGGAGGGAGGAATCGCCCACGGGAAGTTGGTGCCGCGACAGAGCCACTCGCAGAGCTCATTGTCAAGGTACCCGGGACAGGATGTGCAGCCGGTCGGTTGCGGCAGCTGTCATGATCCTCACCTCTGGAGCGCGGCCGACCCGAAAGAGAAAGGGGACATTCTCAAACCGGGCGACGCCACCACCAGCTTTCTCGTAAGGTCAGCCGGCACAGGGTCCGAACTCTGCGTAGGGTGCCATCCCGAACAGGCCGCAGTGGCCGGCACGAAGCATGACCTCTCGCTCCTCCGGCCGGAAGGCATGCTCTCCCCTGGAACCGGTGGGGAGGAGAATGGGGGGCTGTGCGGGCCTTGCCACCGCTCCCACGGGGAAGAGCCGGCCCTGCTCTGGCCGGCCCCCCTGACCGGGAGTGACAGCGTGAGGACGGAGACCTGCCTCTTTTGCCATGCGGCGGGGAAGATGGCGGCCCAGTCTCAGGTCGGACGGTACACGCATCCGGTCGGCATGAGCCGGCGCCGGGAAGCGAGAAAGAGCCGCCTCGTCTTCTCCTTGTCGCTGAAGAGGCAGTCCGATGACGAGATCTCCTGCGGGACCTGCCATGACCCGCACCGCTGGGCCCCGGAGCTCGGAATGGAATCCGGAGACCCGGCCACATCGGAGGCCTCGTCCGGCACCAGCTTTCTCCGCTCGCCGTCGGACGGCCCCTCTCCCCTCTGTGCCTCCTGCCACGAGGACAAGTCCACCGTGATCGGCACCGACCACGACCTCCGGGTCACCGCTCCCGACGCCGTCAACCTCGACAGTGAGGAAACTCGGAGGAGCGGGGTCTGCGGGGCCTGCCATAAGGTCCACCAGGCGCCCAACACCTTTGTCCTCTGGAACCGCCCGCTCGGAGAGGGGGAGGACCTGCCGAGCCGCGCCTGCCGCAGCTGTCACTCCGAAGGCCGGACAGCGGCGGAAAAAGTTCCCCCGCGCCTCTCAGCGCACCTGGTTCGCTACCCGGGCCGGGGGATGGTCAAGCGGACCTTTCTCTCCCGGAGGAGGTCTCTGCTCGACCTCCCTCAGGCATTTGAGCTCTACTCCACGGACGGCGCCAAGGCCCAGCGGGGGTATCTCTCCTGTGCCTCGTGCCACGATGTTCACCGCTGGGATCCTGACGTCGCCGGTTCCGGCGAGGGCCAGCCTCTGGAAGGCGACGTAGAAAACAGTTTCTTGCGGGTCCGCAGCACCTTCGCTATCGAGCGCGCCTTCTGCCGGGAATGTCACCGTAACGACACCATCGAGCGCTACCGGAAATACCATTTCCCCGACTGAGTCACGAGGCCCTTTTCTGCCCTGGCTTCGTTGCGCCCTCCTTCGCTTGTGCGGCGTACAGTAGTACGCCTCCGCGCTCACTCCGGCGACGCCTCGCCAGAACAGAAAATGACTCTCGCGACTTAACCGGTTAAGCCCGGAAAAATTCAGCGTTCAGTGCGGGAGCTGGGGGAGGATGACGGGCAGGTCCTCGAGGGAGGAGAGAGAGAAGTCCGCCACCGCGCTCTCCCCGTGTGCTCCGACGAAGATGGTTTTCATGCCGAGTTCTCTGGCCGGGGACAGGTTCCTTTCCAGGTCGTCGACCAGCACGACCTCCGGGCCGCTGAGACCGAGACGGTCGAGGACCGTACGGTACGTCAAAGGATCGGGCTTCGGGATGTACCCGAAAGAGGCAATATCGTAAATTTCGGTGAAGACACCCTCCAACCCCAAGGCCCGGACGACCGCCAGGGAGTGCCCCCGGGAACCGTTCGTGAAGATCGTCTTGGGGACCGGGATCGAGTGTAGGAGAGCCGGAAGGGAGGGGTTCGGTTTGAGGTAGTCCCCGAGCGGCACCTGGTGCACGAATTCCATATAGTGGGCCGGGTCGACATCCCGCTCCCGCATCAACCCCACCAGTGTCAGCCCGTACTTTTCAAAGTAGCCTCGCCGCAGGGAGTCGGCCTGCCGCGGATGGACGCCGAGAAACTCCTTCAGATAGAGGTTTATCCTCTCATCGATGACGTCAAAAAGGCCGCAGGAAGAGGGGTAGAGTGTGTTGTCGAGGTCGAACAGCCAGTGGCAAATAGCGTTTTTCACTCCGGCAGCATACCAGAGGCCACCACCCTCCTCAAGGGAGGCCCGGGTTCGGCGCGTGAAGCAGCACCTTGACAGGAGCGACAAATCTGGAAAAAATAGTGCCTTACATAACCAGACCCACACGGAAAGGTGAAATGTGCCTCCCCCGCCTTTTCGGAAACAGCCGGCGCCACAGTGCTGGCGGTTTCAAGAAGGACGGAGGGAAAAGTTTTTCTCGCACGGGAGCGTAGTATGCAAGCTGAGAACCGCAGGGCGAAAGGATACTACCTCGGGCTGGACTCCGGCTCGATCAGTTTCAATACAGTGGTGGTGAATTCCGCTGGAGAGGTGGTCAGGGAGTGGTACGACCGTATAAAGGGGGAGCCCCTGCAAACCTGCCGCAGGGCACTGGAGAGGGTCTTCGGGGAGTTTCACCCGGAAGACCTCCGCGGTGCCGCCATGACCGGCTCCGGGGGGCGGTTGCTGTCGGAGATCTTGGGGGGCCTGGTGGTCAACGAGGTCATCGCCCAGTCCCGGGCGGTTGCCCGATACCATCCTGAGGTCAGAAGTGTGATCGAAATGGGGGGTGAAGACTCCAAGCTCCTCATCATGCGGCACGAGGGGTCCGAAGTCGAGAGTCGGCTCGAGGATTTTTCGATGAACACCGTCTGCGCCGCCGGCACCGGCTCTTTCCTCGACCAGCAGGCTTCCCGCCTTGGCGTTTCGGTGGAGGGGGAGTTCGGGGAGCTGGCGAACAAGTCGGAGCGTCCCCCGCGGATTGCGGGACGCTGCAGTGTCTTTGCCAAGTCGGACATGATTCACCTCCAGCAGATTGCGACGCCGGTGCACGACATAATAGCCGGGCTCTGCTTCGCCTTCGCTCGGAACTTCAAGAGTGACATCGGCCGGGGAAAGACCATCGAAAAGCCCGTGGCTTTCCAGGGGGGAGTGGCCGCCAACACCGGCCTGGTCAGGGCCTTCAAGGAGGTGCTCGGACTCGAGGAAAAGGAGTTGATTATCCCCCGCCATTTCGCCTCCATGGGTGCCATCGGCGCGGTCATCCTTCTCCGGGAGTTCCCCCAGCCGCCCCCCCCCTTTCGGGGGATAGAGGCCCTGGAGAAGTACCTGGCCGAGCCTCACCCCCAGGCCTCCGGATCCCTCTCCCCGCTCGGCTGCGCCAGGGGCCGCAGAGCTCTCACCCCGCCGGCCAAACCGAGACCCGCGGGAGCGCCCGAGGTCTACCTCGGGGTAGACGTCGGCTCCATCAGCACTAATGTCGGTGCCATCGACCCGGAGAAGAACCTCTTGGCCAAGAGGTACCTCATGACCGCCGGCCGGCCGATCGAGGCCGTCCTCTCCGGTCTCCGGGAGGTCGGGGAGGAGCTCGGGGGGCAGGTCACGGTGCGGGGAGTGGCGACCACCGGCTCCGGACGGTACATGATCGGCGACTACATCGGCGCCGATGTGGTACGCAACGAGATCACCGCCCAGGCTACCGCCGCGGTTCACATAGACGCTGAAGTGGACACCATCTTCGAGATCGGGGGGCAGGATTCAAAATCCATCGGCCTGAGGGACGGGGCGGTGGTGGATTTCGAGATGAATAAGGTGTGCGCCGCCGGCACCGGCTCCTTCCTGGAAGAGCAGGCCGAAAGGCTGGGTATCAAGCTCGATCGGGAGTTCGGCGAGCAGGCCCTCGATTCCCAATGCCCCTCGAAGCTCGGAGAACGCTGCACCGTGTTCATGGATTCCGACCTGGTCAAGCAGCAGCAGCGGGGGACCGATTCCAAGGACCTGGCCGCCGGTCTGTGCTACTCCATCGTCCACAACTACCTCAACAAAGTCGTGGGGGACAAAAAGGTCGGCGAGCGCATCTTTCTGCAGGGGGGAATAGCCTTTAACGAGGGGGTGGTGGCCGCATTCCAGGAAGTTACCGGAAAAACGATCACCGTCCCGCCCCACCACGACGTCACCGGCGCCATCGGCGCGGCTATCCTGGCCATGGGCCGCCCCGAAGGAGGCGCCAGCCGCTTCAAGGGATTCGATCTCACCCAAAAGAGCTACCGACAGGATTCCTTCGAGTGCAAAGGCTGCTCCAACCAGTGCGAGATCAACCGCGTGAAAGTGGAAGGAGAAAAACCTCTCTTTTACGGCGGCCGCTGCGAAAAATACGAGGTGGAACGGGAGACGGCCGGGAGGACGGGTCTTCCCGACCTCTTCCAAGAGCGGGAGGAGGCCCTGCTCGGCCCGCCGCGCCGTGAGGGCTCGATCGCCGGACGCGGCCGGATCGGAGTCCCCCGGGCCCTGCACTTTTACGAGTTCTTCCCCTTCTGGAGGGCCTTCTTCGAAAGCCTCGGTTTCGAGGTGGTGCCCTCACCGTCGTCGACGGCGCAGATGATCCGGTCGGGGCTGGAGGCCGTCTCGGCGGAGGTCTGCTTCCCGGTGAAGATGGCCCACGGCCACATCACGGCACTCCTGGACGAGGGTGTGGACACCCTCCTGTTGCCCAGTATGATCAGTTTTTCCCAAAACGGCTCCCAGTACCAGAGGAACGTCGTCTGTCCTTACAGCCAGGCCTTTCCCTATCTGGCGGAGTCCGTTCTCTCCGATCGCCTGCGCGGGGTTCGCCTGCTGAAACCCATCCTGGATTTTCAGGATGGCCCCTCCGGGGTATACCGCATGCTGCTGGACCTGGGGGC
>JAUVQV010000177.1 GCA_030597995.1 Candidatus Rokuibacteriota bacterium | reverse complement strand
TTAGCCCGGCAGAATAATTCGATTGGCAGTGAGTAAACGGCCGAGAGCGTACCTCGCGATCATCTGTCTGCTGTATCTCCTGCTGGGACTGGTCGACACCGTGCCCCTCGCCGGCCACTTTTCCGGCGGAGTGCCGTATACCCGCTTCGCCGACCCCATGAATCCGGTGCAGTTCGGAGTCCACGGCGACCACCTCCAGCTCTACTACCGCTTCTGGCTTTTCAAGGACGCCCTCGCCGGGAACTCGCCGTTCTTCAAGAACAAGTACGAGTTCAACACCGGCGGCGGAAGGTATCTTCCCCTCTCCGCCTACTTCATGCCGTATCCCCTCGTTTTTCTTGTCTTCGGCTTTCTCGGCCGGGGCGCCGGTTACAACGCTGTAATCCTGTCGAGTTACCTGCTCAGCGGGTTGAGCATGTATCTGCTGGTCTATCACTACACCAGGGATCGCGTGGCCGCATTTCTGGGTGGTGCGGTCTTCGCCGTGGCGCCCTACCGGTCGATGTCGATCCTCTCAGGCCATCCGGCGGGGCTCTCCATGTTCCTCCTGCCGCTTTTCATCTATGCCGTCGAAAAGCTCCTGTCCACCAAGTCCGCGTGGTATGCCCTTCTGGGTGGGATGATTTTCCTGACAATGGGCGACAACGACCTCCAGGTCCTCTACCTGACCGTCCTGGTGACCCCGATTTTCGTCTTCAGGCACCTGGCCGGGGCCGGGTGGAGGAAAGCCCTGAGGGAAGTGAGAAGACTCGTCATGCCGGCGCTTCCCCTGATCGTGATGTCCCTCCTGGCGCTGGCGGTGATATCGTCCCTCTCCCAGGCGTGGCAGTCATCCGGGGGGGCTCCGGTCAGAACGCTCGGTGAAATCCGCTCTTATGCCCCGGCCCTGGGACATGCCTTTGTCCGGGGCAACACTTCCCAGTCCACCTATGTCTACCTCGGGGCGGCCGCCGGCCTCTTTTCCGTTCTCCTCATCGCGGCCGCCGGCCACCGCAGCCTCTCTTCCGCCGAAGACCTGAAGGCCCTCAAGCTGATGGCGTTTTTCCTGGCCCTGCTTCTGGTCTCCTACATGCTCTCTTTCGGCCCGAGGTTCCCTTTCCGCACGCCGTACCTCTTCCTGTACGAGCACCTGCCGAAGTTCTCGTCGATCCGGCAGACCGCAAAGCTCATGGTCGTAGCGACTTTCGCGCTCTCGGTTCTGACAGGCCTGGGGTTCGCCTCCCTGCGCAGATATCTCCCCGGAAAAAAGGGCGTCCTGGTGACGGTGTCCGTGATGGGACTGATCCTGGCGGACTACTCTCCGCTTCCGGGTCCGGGTGTCGGAATATCCGTGCTCCCCGAGCAGGCCCAGGCCTATGAAAAAGTGTTCGGGGGGAAACCGGATGCGCGGGTGGTCAATGTGCCGATCTGGCCCGGCAACGACGCCTGGTCGTCTCATTATCAGTACTACACGACCCTCTACCGCACCATCATGATCAACGGCTACAACCCCCTCCCGCCCCCGGGTTACTTTGCTTCGGTATTCCAGCCGCTCATAGCCCTCAACGCGGGGCAGGTGATGAGGAGGCAGTACCGGCTCTTGAAGGAACTGGGCGTCGAGTACCTTGTTTTCCACGAGGAGTCTTTTCCACCGAAGGTCTGCCTCTTCCCCTCGCAGTACGCCCTCGACAACCTCCGGACTTCGCCCTGGCTCGAGCTCGCGGCCTCAGACCCCCCAATCTCCGTGTTCAGGATCCGCGATGACAGCGGGATCGCTCCGGAAGAGGGGAGGTTTTTGTCGTCGGTTACCGGGGTAGTGCATCAGGAGGCGAGCCTGGGCGGCGGGGAGGTGGTCCGGGACGAGAGGAGTTCCAACGGCCGGGCCCTTTTGCTGGGGCGGGGAAAAAGCGCCCGGGTCGAGGTGCGAAGGCGAACCACCCCGGCGGGAAGCTACACCCTCTTCGCGATGGTGAAATCTGAAGGCGCGTCCAGGTTCACCTTGTCCGTGTTCCGTTCGAGGGACAAGTCGCGTGTCGGGTCGGAGCGATTCGAGCTGACCGGAGGTGGGAACTACCGCCCGGTATCGGTGAATTTCTCGCTCCCGGAGGCGGAGTCGGTTTTCTACACCCTCGAGAAACCGCCGGGGTCCGCTTTTACGGTGGATTGGCTCTACCTCAGGTTTTCCGACCAGGAGGACCCGCCGACATCCTTTGAGTTCGAGGATATATTTCATACCGGCAATGTGGCGCCGCACCCTGGGGCTTCCGGAGGCCGGGCCGTGCTCTTGACGAAGGCCGACCCCGTCGGGGAGGCCACAAGAGGTCCGTACCGCCTCTTTGGCCCGGGGAGGTATGAGATGACCGTTTCCCTCTCCCTGGCCGGGAGCGGGCCTCCGGCGGAGGGGGAGGCCGTGGCTTCACTGACTGTAAGAAACAGTATGGACGGAAGCGCGCGGGAGAGGGACCGGGCCACCAACGTCATTGTACCGGAGCAGATCGTCACGGTCTCGGACTTCAGGGAGCCGCATGCCTTCAAGGACTTCACCTACCGCTTTACGCTGGACCGCCCGGATTTTCTCAGCGTGAATGTGCGGCATTTTCATCACGATATCTACCTGGACCGCGTTGTGATTGCAAAGGCGGGCGGATGAAGGCCCTGGTCACCGGGGCTTCGGGCTTCACCGGCCGGGCGCTGGCCAGGAGGCTGCTGGAAGACGGTGAGGAGGTAGTGGCCTTCGTCAGGGACCCGGCGGCCTGCGCCGACCTGAAAGGGCTCGGAGCGCAGGTGGTAAAAGGAGATGTCAAGGATAAGAGGGCGGTAAAAGAGGCGGTTGAGGGGGCCGATGTCGTCTACCACATCGCCGCGCTTTTCAGAGAAGCGGGGTTTCCCGATTCGGAGTACCGGGAGGTAAATGTCGAAGGTACCAGGAACCTGCTCGACGCCTCCGCCGGGACCGGAGTGAAGAGGTTCGTCCACTGCAGCACCATCGGGGTCTGCGGCGACATCGCGCACTCTCCGGCCGATGAGACGACCCCCTACAATCCCGGTGACATCTACCAGGTGACCAAAATGGAGGGGGAGAAGCTGGCCCTGAGCTACGCCCGGGAGGGCCGGCTGCCCGTGGCCGTAGGCCGGCCGGCTTCGATATACGGGCCCGGAGACCTGAGGCTCCTGAAGATGTTCCGCATGATCAAGAAGGGCCGTTTCGTCGTCCTGGGCAGCGGCAAGCCGTTTTTCCATGTCGTGTACATCGATGACCTGGTGCAGGGATTCCTCCTCTGCGGCCGGAGCGAGAGGGCAGTCGGCGAGGTTTTTATTCTCGCCGGAAGGGAGTACGTGGAGCTGAATGAGCTGTTCAGGATCATCTCCGAGAACCTGGGCGTGAGGCCGCCGCGCATTCACCTCCCGGCACGACCCTTCCAGGTCCTCGGGACGGTGGTGGAAAAGGTGTGCATTCCGCTCGGTCTCGAGCCTCCCATCTACCGCCGCCGGGTGGACTTTTTCACGAAAAGCCGGGCCTTCAGGATCGACAAGGCCTGCGGCATTCTCGGATACT
>JAUVQV010000196.1 GCA_030597995.1 Candidatus Rokuibacteriota bacterium | reverse complement strand
TTGCTCTCGGTTTCTGTTATTTCTATCATAAAGCTGTTTGTGAGGGGCCATGCCATTGTGGGCGCGTGAAGTCCGTAGTCCATCAATCTCTTGGCAATGTCCAGGGTGCTGACCGTCCCTCTCTGGTTCCGGTCGGAGAAGACGCACTCATGCATGCAGGCCCGGTCGAATGGCAAGTGATATGCGCCGCGAAGCTTTACCCGGAGGTAATTAGCATTCAGGACGGCGGTCCGACTGACCTCCAGGAGGCCGGCCGCCCCCAGGGAGCGGATATAAGCCCAGGCCCGCAACAGGATCCCGAAATTACCGTAGAAGGCCCGGACCCGCCCGATACTCTTCGGGGCCCGGTGCCGGAAGCGGTAGCTCTCCCCCTCGCGGACGATCCGCGGCACAGGGAGGTACGGTTCCAGCGCCGCCGTCGCCGCCACCGGCCCCGCCCCCGGACCGCCGCCGCCGTGGGGAGTGGAGAAGGTCTTGTGGAGATTGAAGTGCATGACGTCGACCCCCGTCTCAGCCGGACGCGAGATCCCCAGCAAGGCGTTCATGTTGGCCCCGTCCAGGTAGACCAGCCCCCCCCGGGCGTGCACCAGGTCGGCCACCTCCCGGATGTGCTCTTCAAAGAGACCCAGGGTGTTGGGATTGGTCAGCATCAGGGCCGCGACCTCTTCGTCCATCGCCCGCGCCACCTCGGCGGGGTCGAGCAATCCGCGGTCGTCGGACCGGATCTGCCGGACCTCCCAGCCGGCGAATACGGTGCTGGCCGGATTTGTCCCGTGGGCGGAGTCCGGGATCAGCACCCGGGTTCGGGGCCGGCCGCGATCCTCGTGGTAGGCTCGGATCATGAGCATGCCGGCCAATTCACCATGGGCCCCGGCGGCCGGCTGGAGAGTAACCGCCGGCAGGCCGCTGATCAGGGCCAGGTAGTCCTGCAGCTCCCCCATGATCTGCAGCGCCCCCCGGGAGTGTTCCTCTCCCTGGTAGGGGTGCAGGCTGGAACACTCCGGGAGGCGGGCCGCCTCTTCGTTCACCCTGGGGTTGTATTTCATGGTGCAGGAACCGAGGGGGTAAAAGCCGCTGTCGATGCTGAAATTCCTCTGTGACAAGCGGACGAAATGGCGCAGCACTTCGGGCTCGCTGACCTCCGGAAGGCCCTCGATTTCCCCCCGGAGGAGGGAAGCCGGAATGGCCTCTTCAGGGATTTTTCCGTCACCTTCCCATTCTGGGAGGGAATAGCCGGTCGCCCCCGGCGAGCCCTGCTCGAAAATCAGGGGCTCCTCCCAGAAATGGGCGCCGGGGCCGGAAGGGTCTTTTTTCATTTCGCACCCTCCAGGACACGGAGCAGGCGCTCCATCTCCTCCCGGGTATTGTTCTCCGTGGCACAGAAGAGGAGCCCCCCCCGGAGCCGCGGATACCATCTCCCGGGGTCCAGGCCGCCGAGAATTCCGGCCCGCGCCAGGCGGCGGCGCAGACGGGCCGGGGAGCCGGGGCCCCGCACCGCAAACTCGTTGAAAAAGGGCCCGCTGAAAAGGGGGCGATACCCGGGGAGGGCCACTATCCTCTCGTGGAGCCAGTGCGCCTTGGAGAAGTTCTGGCGGGAGGCCTCACGCAGTCCCCGCCGGCCGAGGGCCGAGAGAAAAACGGTGGCGGCCAGGGCACAGAGGCCCTCGTTGGAGCAGACGTTGGAGGTGGCCCGCTCCCGCCGGATATGCTGCTCCCGGGTGGAAAGGGTCAGAACAAAGCCCCTCCGCCCCCGGGAGTCTTCGGTGCGGCCTGCGATCCTCCCCGGCATATCCCTGACATGCTCCTGGCGCGTCGCCAGGATCCCGAGAGCGGGGCCTCCGAAGGAGGGCGGGTTGCCGAAAGCCTGCCCTTCCCCGGCGACGATATCGGCCCCTAACTCCCCCGGCGACTTCAGAAGCCCGAGAGAAAAGGGCTCGGTGAAGGCCGAGATCAGGAGCCCCCCCCGGCGGCGGACGATCTCACCCAGGGCGGCCGTCTCCTCGATGATGCCGAAGAAATTGGGGCTCTGCACGACCACCCCGGCCACCGCCCGCCCGCACCGCCGTTCCAGGGCCGCCGGATCCACCCTCCCGCTCTCGGGATCGATCCGCACCTTGACCAGCTTCACGCCAAGATTGCGGGTGTAGGTGTCCAGCACCTGACGGTACTCCGGGTGCAGGCTCTCCGGGATCAGAAAACGGTTCCGGCCGGTGATCCGGCGGGCCATCAGCACCGCTTCCGCCACCGCCGAGGCGCCGTCATAGAGTGAGGAGTTCGCGACCTCCATTCCGGTCAGAAGGCAGACATAGGTCTGGAACTCGTACCTCGCCTGGAGGGTACCCTGGCTGATCTCGGCCTGATACGGCGTGTAGGCGGTCAGGAACTCCCCCCGGGAAAGGAGGGCGGGAACAACGGCGGGGATAAAATGCCGGTAGCTCCCGGCCCCGAGAAAGCAGGCGTGGGTGGCAGCGGAGGCGTTTCCGCGCCCCAGCTCCCCGAGGCGTTCCAGGAGCGCCTTCTCGGAGAGGGGAGGCGGGAGGTCCAACGGCCGCGACAGCCTCAGCTCGGAGGGGACAGCGTCGAAGAGATCTTCGATCGCGCCGGCGCCGATCTCCCGCAGCATCTGCTCCCGGATTTCGGGGGTGGTCGGTATGTACCGCACGGCGTTATGGAGAGTCCTTTTTTGTTTCTTCCTGCACGTAAGCCCGGTAATCGGAGGCGGAGAGGAGTCCCTCCAGCTCCTCGAGCCGGGAGAGTTCGACCGCAATCAGCCAGCCTTTACCGTAGGGTTCGTGGTTGACCAGCTCCGGCTGCTTCAACAGCTCCTCGTTGATGCGGACCACCCGGCCACTGAGCGGCGAGTAGAGGTCCGAGACCGCCTTGACCGACTCCACCACACCAAAGGTCTTGTGCTGGGTGACCTCGGCCCCGACCTGGGGCAGATCGAGATAGACGATGTCCCCCAGCTCGTCCTGGGCATGGGCGGTGATGCCGACGGTGGCCTCCGGCCCCTCTCTTCTGACCCACTCATGTTCTCTGGTGTAGCGCAACCCGTCCGGTACATCCATCACTGACCCTCCCTTTATATTCTAATCGTAAATTACCCCGCTCTGAAGGGCGGGGCTTTCACACCAAAGAGCATCAAATCGCCCCTGGCCCCTCTTTTCCAAAGAGGGGAACCAAGGACTTTCCCCTTTGAGAAAAATTTGAACCTAATGACATCCCCCTTTGAGAAAGGGGGATTGAGGGGGATTTGAAAATGTGTAACAAAAAAGATAACGTTTCCTCCCCGCCATAAATGGCGGGGTAT
>JAUVQV010000059.1 GCA_030597995.1 Candidatus Rokuibacteriota bacterium | reverse complement strand
TTCTATCGCCTTGGCCAGGGGGTCCAGGACCAGGGTGCGGTATTTTTTTTGCTCTTCTATCAGGGGGGCGTTTACTTCGAGCACAAAGGGCACGCCGGATCGACGCGCCAGTGAGATCCCGGTGATCCCAAACAGGGAGTAACGCTCGTAGACCAGCTCGAAATCGGTCGAGGCGAGTCTCTGCGGCAGCTGCGCCGGCATGAAATTCCGGGCAAAGGCCTTTGCCTCGGATAAAAGCGCCGCCGTGCCCCATCCCGCCTCCGGGCGGAAAAAGTCATCCCGAGGTCCCGCCAGCTCGTACAGGTCACGGGTGCTCCCTCGGCCGGGGCCCTGGCGCGCCACGACGGTGGTCACATCATGTCCGGCTTCTCTCAAGGCCCTGGCAACCTGCCGGATATGAACCGACGCACCCTTGTTGCCCCAGTATGGAATACCCGGATCAGACGACAGATATAAAATCTTCATTCCTGCTGTCTCCTGAAATTTTTCAAGACCGGCAGTTACAAAATACCGAGCCTTAGAGGCCGGATCCTAGCCCGGGTTATTCACGAGGATCTTTTCCGCCCTGGCTGCGTTGCGCCCTCGTTCGCTTGTGCGGCGTACAACAGTACGCCTCCGCGCTCACTCCGGCGACGCCTTGCCAGAACGAAAAATCTCTCTCGTGACTAACCCGGCTGTGACGAGTTTAAAATCCGACGGCGAGAAAAACTCCGGCGCCGGTGGGGCCTATCACGGGAACCAGGGTGACGTTGCGGTCTCCTTCCCGGCGGTGTAGGCGCACTATGGCCTGGCCGGTGAAATAACCGATGGCCGAACCCAAAAAGACATCCGAGGCCCAATGCTTATTGTCGTTCAGCCTCGAGAGGGCCGTGAGCGCGGCTATCCCGTACGCCGCCGGAGGGACCAGCACGGTCTCCTGATATTCCGAGGCCAGGACCGCGGCGACCGAAAACGCGGATGCGGCGTGTCCCGAAGGAAACGACCGGTGGGAAGAGGAAAATCCCGGGCCGTCCCACGCGTCGTGAGGATCTCCGGTGTTCGGACGGTGACGATGAGTGAGGTACTTGAGGCCGCCGGTCAAAGCCCCGGATAGTACAAGGCTCTCCACGCTCAGCACGGCGGCCCTCCGGGCCCTTTCGTTCTTCGCCATCCTTCCGTAAAAATAAAAGGCTCCCAAAGCAGGCACCACGTACCATCTGTTCCCGAAGAGCTCGGCGTATTTTGAGATTTCATCGCTGGTGTGGCTCCGCTTTTCCTGCACCCATTCGTTGAGGTCCCGGTCCGCGGCGTACAGCCCCGCGGTGATCCCGGCGACCAGCGTAAAGGTGAACCAGTCCCTCTTTCCCCACCGGAAGGGTGCGCTCAGGACACTTTTCGTGTCCGATATGAAGCCCGGATCCCCCGGGAATTTGCCGGCTTCCGGTTCGCTGTTCTCCGGCGCCTCCTGGTAATCTGCCAGGCCGAGGCCGGTGGAACTCGACCAGGCCGGGGGTGCGGGAAGGAGGCAGAAGACGCAAAAAAGTGCGGCCGGATAGAAACCGGCCATGTTCACAGTGGAAGCCGTTCTTTCACGTGGCAGTAACATCGTCTCACCTTGCAGTATAACCTCCGTAAGGTACAAATATCACAGATAAATCTCACGTTCGTTCCGGAGTGGCGCTGGTCTCATGTCGGGGAAGGGAGCTTTGCCCGCCTTTTACAATCTGGCACGGCCCCCCCGCAGCTAATCGATCAATACCATCTCCAGATCTTGACATTTTTAATAATAAATTGTATTCTTTTCAGTACACTCCATAACCGGAATCCGGGGAATTAAGGCCAATCAGCGTTTGCGGCCGGAGTGATACTACCCCACACAAGGGTTACAGCCCCGTCGAGGTTGTCGCCGCTTTTGACTCGGATCATGATCTCGGCGCGGCGATTGACGGCACTTAAAAAATTAGCGCTTACACGTAAAGACAAAGGTAAGTTAACGATGAGCACTGTTGACCATCACGAGCACTTTTCCCGGCTGGCGTCGGATTACCGCCGGGTACGGACCACCGATATTGAGCCGATCCTCTATATCAGCAAAATCATGAAGGGTGTCCCGCAAATCAACGCCGCCGACATCGGCTGCGGCGCCGGACGTTATTGCCTATTTCTCTTGGAGCATTTAAATAACCCGCACTTGGTCTGTGTGGATATAAACGAGGCGATGCTCGAAGAAACCTCTCGATATCTGAACCGAAATGGCGCTACCAACTTTAGGACTTTTAGGGCCTCCGCTGATTCTTTTGCTCTTGAACCGAAATCAATGGACTGTCTGTTTACCTTTAATGCGATACACCACTTTGATTTTGTCAAGTTCTTGAAAGGGGCCTGCGAAGCGTTGAGACCGGGCGGGAGGCTCTTCATTTACACCAGGCTCAGGAGTCAGAACGCCCGTAATATCTGGGGAAGACATTTTCCACGATTTTCCGAGATAGAGACACGCCTGCACGAGCTCGACGTGATGGTGAAATGGACGGAATCTGTTGATTCCATGGAGCTGGAAACCGCCAAATATTTCAAATATGAAAGAAGCGCCTCTTTGGTAGAGCTGGTGGAAAAAGTCCGGGCGAGGCATTATTCAACTTTTTCTCTTTACAGTCCGGAAGACCTGGCGGTATCTCTTGAGATTTTCAAGAAAAATATCGCCAAGGCCTTTCAAGACCTCGACAATATCAAGTGGGTTGACGAGAATATCCTCCTGGTCATAAAGTCGCATAAGACAAACCCCTAGCGTTCGCCCCCAGCTTTCAAGCAAGGGCCGGTTATGCCCCTCCCGCAGTAAAAAACCGCGCCTAAGAGAAACAGTGGCTCTGTGTCCGATCTTCTTCAAGGCGGATGGGCAACCTTATCGTCACGGCTCTGTCCACCTTATGGGAAACCTCTCAGATTTTCCGCGTGCGGGGTGAGCGAGCGAGTCACCAATGGGAAGGAGTTTTCCTTTTCATTCTGAGAAATGAGGGTGGGGCTGGTACCGTCCTATAGCCTCTCGAAGCTCTTTTGCTGCCGACTCGATATTGTGCGCCGCGGTAACGGCGGTTACCACTGCCACGTGCCGCACCCTGTATCGCAGTACCTCTTCGATATTGGAGATCTTGATTCCGCCCATCACCGTAAAGGGAATGGTGAGCTTTGAATCGATCCGAGCGATGGCCTCAGGACCGATCGCTCCCATGGCCGTTTCCTTGGTCGCGGTGGGAAAAATGGGGCCAATGTTCACATAACTGGCCCCCGCATCCTGGGCGTTGAGGGTCTCCTCAGGGGTGTGGGTGGATACACCGATGATGAGCTCCGATGCGATGCCCCTTGCTGCCCCTACCGGCAGATCCCGCTGGCCCAGATGCACGCCGTCCGCCCCGGAGGCCAGGGCGACGTCCGGTCGGTCATTGACGATGAGGAGAGCTCCCGCCCGTCGGGTCGCCTCTCGAAAAAGGAGAGCCCGATCGTAAAGTTCACGGTCGTCCATCTCCTTTTCACGCAGCTGCACCGTGCGGACACCGGCGGAGAGTACGTCATGGAGTACTTTCAGGGGCGAGCGCCCTTCACAGTAGCGCTCCGTGATCACAACGTAGAGATCGGTTTGAAGGAATCGGGCCATCCGTTCCCCGTGGTGCATCACCCGCCTCCCACGATGCGCACCAACTCGATCACATCACCGTCCCGCAGTTCCGTGGGGTCGTAGTCTTCAGGAGGGACGACCCCGGCGTTTCGCATTACGACGACGGCCTCCGCGGTTATTTTCAGCTCGGTGAGGAGTGTACGCAATGTCGTGCCCTCCCTCACCTCTCGGCCTTTACCGTTTACCGTAACGCGCATCATGCCCTCCGGGCAAATTGTGTCTGTCTACCCGTCAAAGGCCCGGTCGAAATCTTTCCAGACCGGATCGTAGCCGGCCCGGCGGATAGCCGCGGCCACCTGGTCCGGAGGGCGTTGGTCTTCGACTTCGAACTGCTCCAAGGTCTCGACGCCGGTGCAGGTGTACCCGCCGGGACGGGTCGACGAACCGGCACTCAAGAGGGTAACGCCGAGGGTAATAACATGATCGCGGAACTCCGGGCGCTCGCGCGTCGAGAGGGTGAATCCCGCTTCGGGGAGAAAGAGGCGCAGCGCCAGCATAAGATGAACAAGGTCGGCGTCACCCACAGGATAAGGAATCGTGAATCCCTCCGGTACGTACCGCAGGCGCGGAAAGGAGATCGAAAATGCGCTCTGCCAGCATTCCTTTTGGAGATAGCGTGCATGCAGGGCCAGGCGGAAACCTTCTATTCGCCAGGGATGAAGGCCTAAGAGAGCTCCGATGTTGATTCTCCGGGCGCCCGCCCGCCCCGCCCTCTCGATCGCGTCGAGACGATCGCGGAAATCAAGTTTTGCCCCCCGGCGATGCACCCGGGCATAGGTGGGGCGATCGTAGGTTTCCATATACAACGTTACCCCTTCGATACCTCGTTCACAGAGGCGACGGTACCGTTCCCCGCTCAGCGCCTGGACCTCGACGCTCACCGACGGGAAGTATTTTCGGGCGATGGTAACGGCCTCCTCCAGATAGTCTGGGGTGACCACTTGGGGCGCCTCGCCGGTGACCATGAGAATATGCTGGAATCCCCGGGCGGAGAGAGCTTCACACTCCCTGCAGATTTCTTCCGAACTCAGCGTCAGACGTTTCAGCCGTCGGCCCGATCTTATGGAGAAGCCGCAGTAGGCGCAGTCGGAGGTGCATATATTGGAGAGGTAGAGCGGCGCATAGAGTCCAACCACCCGTCCGAAGTGCCGGCGGGTGAGTCGATTCGCTTCGACCGCCATAGCTTCGAATCTCGGGCGCGCCTGCAGGGAAAGGAGTGCCGCCAGATCTTTGATCGACCGCTCGGCACGCGCAAGGGCCGTATCCACGTCCCGGGAGCGGGTCCGATGGATCAGGTCGGCGATCCGATCCCTGGGCCACGATTCCAGCACCGGGGCGAAACTCATGTCCCGCGTTCTTCCGGCCGTTCCAGATCGTCGAGGAACCCGGTCAAGGGTGAAGACGGTTCCGCGCCCTCGCGTTCCGGCCCCAACCCGGCGAGGTATCCCAGACGGCCCGCTTCGGTCGCCAGGGCGAAGGCGCGCGCCATGGCGCCATGGTCGGCGGCGTCGGCCAGGGCGGTGTTTACCAACACTGCATCGGCGCCGAGCTCCATTACCTCGGCGGCGTGGGATGGCGCCCCAAGGCCGGCGTCCACCACCACGGGGACCTTGGATTGCTCGATGATGATGCGTATCAGATCGCGGGTTCTCAATCCCCGATTGCTCCCGATAGGCGAGGCGAGGGGCATGACGGTAGCGGTACCCACTTCCTCAAGTCTTTTCGCCAAGATCGGGTCGGCCTGGATATAGGGGAGCACTACGAAACCCTCCTGAACCAGTTTTTCCGCCGCCCGCAGGGTCTCGATAGGATCCGGGAGGAGGTAACGCGCCTCCGGTGTAAGCTCCAGCTTGACCCACGGTTCGAGTCCCGCCGCCAGGGCAAGTCTCGCCAGGCGCACCGCCTCCTCGGCGTTCCTCGCACCGGAAGTATTCGGCAGAATGAGCTGTTTCTTATGGTTAAGGGCTGATAGGATACCTTCTGCCTCAGGCTGTGAGAGGTCAACGCGGCGGAGGGCTACGGTAACGATCTCCGTGCCCGAGGCCTCGATGACTTTCCGCAGTGCGGCGGCGGAGGGGAACTTCCCCGTCCCGATCATCAGCCGGGACCTGAAGGTCCGCCCGGCGATCACCAGGGGAGTGTCGGGCATGCCTCCCTACCGATTGCTTCGCACCAGCAGCCGCGCCAGCGCGGTATGTTTATGGTTCCCAGAGTTGTCCACTCCCCGTCCGCACCCCGGCCCGGGATCAGGCTATTCCTTCCGTAGCGGAAGCGGGCGCGCTGCGCTTCAGCAAGATTGGTGATTTGCACGCTCACAACTATATACCAACTTGGAGGGGCGGAACAATTTTTCATAACCGCGATGAGAATAAGAGGGTTCTTCCCACATCAGAGTCGGTACCCGATGCCGAAAAGGCTGTGGAGGGCAACGTTCGGCACCATCGCCTCGCCTCCGGCGACGGGAATTTCAGCATAGGACGCGGTCAATTTGGTCTCGAGGGAGAAGAAGAAGCTCTTCCCGACCTCGAACCGCGTTTACAGGCCGGCCTGAGCCGTCACCCCGCTGAGATAGAAGCCGTTGAGGCCCCCGTCGTCTTCCTTCTCCCGCTCCCGCACCTCCGTCTCGGGGTGGGTCATCACGAAGCCGGCGCCCAGCCGGACAATGAGGAAATCCTTGACCAGCCACGCCCGGTTGACGGTGTTGAGGTTGTAGCCGTGTGAGATGTTGAACC
>JAUVQV010000185.1 GCA_030597995.1 Candidatus Rokuibacteriota bacterium | reverse complement strand
GCGTGTACTCTCCTTTCCGATCCTACTCGCGGATCCATCTCACGCCATGAAACCAATCTGTATTATATAGCAATTATTGTACCAGAAATTGCGGAATACACTTGTAAAATACTTTCGTCTTTATTATCAACATGTTATACGCAACGAGGCCTGCTGGACCCTCCTTTTGGATCCTTTCTCACGCGCGGCCTGTGGAAAAAAAAACACTTTTTCTTAACACTAAAGAGTCGTATTTGACACAATCAGGTGGGGCCCTTTGGTGCCTTTCGACGGCAGGGGCTCAAGACAATCCGGTATTTGCTCTGGTTCTTGACGAGGCGAACTTCAATAGCCTCGCAGTTTTTAGACTTCTTGAGGATTTCCACTTTCTCGGCCAGCATGCCCTGGAAGTTCTCCAGCCGGAGGCGGTCCGTCGATTCACCGCTTTGGCGGCGGAGCCGCTTGTAGCGCACGAATAATTGCTCCGTCTGCTTCTTATCCTTCCGCGGAGCAGCCGTTCCGACCTCGTTTCGGGGCGGGGGGGAGGCCTTACGGGGGCGGCCGATGATGCGCCCTTCATCCCTCTCCCGCAACCTGCGGGTCCAGACCTTCCGAAAGGAGTTGTACCGCGCGACGAGGTTGTTGAATTTGAATCTGACCGCCGGATTTTGGACCGCTCGACCGGCATACACCTTGATCAGTGCCAGGACGGCGGATTCGGTGTGCAAGGGCTCCTTATGTGTGGTGCCGCTCAGAAACTGATCATATTCAAACTCCAGCTTGCGGACCAGATTGGCAAGTGTTACCACGTCTCTTTCGATGTCGACCATGACGTCACTCCCTGCCGCTCTACAAAGCGACATAACTTGTGCCTACCTTCGTTGCTTCCTCGTCTCGTCGCTGCGGCGTACTGTCAGTACGCCTCACTCCTCGACTTCGTCGCGCCTCGGTCTGCTTTGTTCTGTCGCTTTGTATAGAATAGACTCTTGAAATATTTTTTCAACCTTCACCGCCTTTCTTCAAAAGGGCTCCCAGGGCACCTTTAACCTCGATCGCGCCCGAAGGACACATTTCATAGCAGCAGAAGCACTGATGGCATGAATCGGGTCCGATAGCGAACGTCTCACCGACACGCCGCATGGCTCCTGACGGGCACGCCGCCAAGCATTCTCCGCAGGGGTATCCCCAGCACCTCACAGCACAAGGCGGTCCGGGCAAATAGGCGGGAACTTTAAACGTAACGCGACATCTAATATTTATATGAGCTGAAAGGAGTCATTGTGATGAACAAGAAAAAACAGGCAAAAAAAATTCTCATGGCCGAACTCAAAAAGGAGAACGGGAGATTTGTAACACAGAGGATGATAGACCGCCTCAGGCTCTTTCACACCCCGCTCTCCGAGGGTTCCTTCCTCTCCGATGCGGTGGAGGAGGTCAACAGAGAACTTGCGGCAAAACCGGGAAAAACACCCCCCCTCGAGCCCGGGAGCGACGAGCAGGAACCCGAAGAGGAAACAATAGAGTCAACTACATCTGCTTCTTCACCCGGGCAAGGGCGGTAAAGGTGCCGACCGCGATGCGGTATTCCCGCTGACCGCGGTCACGGATTTTCACGGTCAAACCGCTGGAATACCCCTGGGGGTAGTAACGCACTTCCTCCGGCTGGAAAGATACGATCTCCGCGCTTTCGGGTAATTGCAGCGAGGCCGAGAATTCCTCGCCCTCCCGCACGCTTCGGGCGACCAGGCGGCGGCCCTCGATATCCCGCCGCAGCACGAGGGGTTCCCCCCTGAGCACCGCCTCGCTCCGGACGGTATCCAAGAACGAGGCCACCTTTCTCACGGCGGCCTCACCCCTCACCCGCGTGAGCGCCGGCCGGAGATTGGGATAGATCAGAAACCCGGCCAGCGACATTACCAACAGCACCATAAGAATCTCGATCAAGGTGAATCCCGGAGCCGGCCGGCCGGGTGCCAAACGCTTCACGCGGTACATTGCGACACGATCCGCATACTCTTATTCAAGCTCGCCGTAGCGTATCTCCTTTCTCCCGCCTCCCGTGGAGGAGATTGTGAAACTGTCTCCCTCACCCGCAACCTCGTAGACATAGTCATTCTGCCAGGGATCCATCGGAACTCTGTTCGGCTGGAGATAAGGGCCGTTCCACCTTTCGGCCGAGGATTGCACCAATTCTTCCAAGGAATCCGGGTAGTTCCCGACATCGAGGCGGTAGTTTTCCAGAGCCAGGGCGAGAATTTCCATCTGGGTGCGGGCGGTCTGGACCTTGGCCTTGTCGATTTTCGGGGTCATGGCCTGAAAGACAAAGGTCGAAAACAGACCGAGGATAACCAGGACCACGAGCAGCTCTATTAATGTCAACCCGGCTTCACTGCGCAGCAAAACTCTCACTATTCGCATCCTCTTTTTCGTCGCCGTTAAAAGGCAACCTGGTTCACGCTGAAGATCGCCCACAGTATGGACAGGATGATGGCGCCGATCAGGATTCCCATGAGCACTATGATAACCGGCTCCAGGAGCGCGAGCAACCTCTTGACCGCAGTTTCGACGGCGCGGTCGTAATTTCGGGCAATAGCCAGCAGCATCTCTTCCAATCTCCCGGTCTCTTCCCCGACGGCCACCATGTGCAGAAAAAGAGGGGGAAAGACCCCGGCTCGTCGGAGAGGCTCCGAGACCCCCTGCCCCTCCTTGAGCCCACGCTGCACCCGGGTCAGGGAACGGGAGAAAATGGTATTCGTCAGGGTGCCGGTCACAATTTCGAGAGCCTTCAGTATCGGCACTCCGCTCCGGATCAAGGTCCCGAAGACGCGGGCGAAGCGCGAGACCTGAACCTTCACCACCAGATCTCCCATCACCGGCATTGTCAGGACACTGCTGTCCCACCACCTCCGGCCGCGGTGAGAGCGCAAAAATCCGGCGGCGGCCGCGGCGGCCGCGGCGAGGCCGCCCCCGAAGACCCACCAGTAGTGCCGCAGGGATTGGCTGAAAGACATCATGATCCTGGTGGGAAGCGGGAGAACTTCTCCCATGTCGGCAAAAATTCCGGCGAACCGCGGAACGACGAACAGGAGCAGCACCGCCACGGCCGCACCGGCGAAGGCGACCAGAAACAGGGGATAGAGCAGTGCCGAAAGAATCACATCCTTGACGCGCTGCCATTCTTCCATGAACTCCCCCAGCTGCTTTACGATTTCATCCAGAGCCCCGCTGGCCTCTCCGGCCCGAACCATGCTGACGTAAAGGTCTGAGAACATCCGGGGGTGCCGCGCCAGGGCTTCGGCCAGGCTGCTCCCCTCCTGAACGCTGCGGTGGATTTTGGCGACCATTGCCCGGAACCGAGGGTCGTCGCTCACATCTCCGGATATCTCCAGGCAACGGTCCAGGGGCAACCCGGCCTCCAGGAGCACGGCCAGCTGGTTGGTGAAATG
>JAUVQV010000209.1 GCA_030597995.1 Candidatus Rokuibacteriota bacterium | reverse complement strand
CGACATGAAAGAGTCCTCCAGGCGCTTGGCCACCCGGTAGGCCTGCTCCCCGAACCCGGGGAGCGAGCGGATGAATTTCACGACCTCATCCCGGATACGAGTGGGGAGATGCCCGGTCATCACACGGCTCAGGTAGGAGGAGAGGGCTCCCACATTTGGAGAGATTGACATCTCGTTGTCGTTCAGGACCACGATCAGGTTCTTCTTCAAGTGGCCGGCATGGTTGAGTCCCTCAAAGGCTTCACCCGAGGTCATTGAACCGTCTCCGATCACCGCCACCACGTTGAACTCTTCCCCGAGAGTATCCCGTGCCTCCACCATCCCGATCGCGGCCGAGATGCTGGTCCCGCTGTGCCCGGTACCAAAGCAGTCGTGCGGGCTCTCTTCCGGCCGCGGGAACCCCGAGAGACCGCTGTACTGGCGGAGAGTGTCGAAGCGCTTCCAGCGCCCTGTCAAAAGCTTGTGGGCATAGCACTGATGCCCGACATCCCAGATGATTTTGTCACGGGGAGTGTCGAACACCGCGTGCAGGGCGATCGTCAGCTCCACTACCCCCAGGCTCGGTGCGAGATGGCCACCGGTGCGGGATACGGTCGAAATGATGGTCTCGCGGATTTCCTCCGCCAGGCGTTCCAACTCCTCTTGGGAGAATCGCTGGAGGTCTCCGCCACCGTTGATCTGTGGAAGCATTTTTACTCCCAAACTACTTCCTCCTCCGGTAGAGAAAGCGTGCCAAAGCCCGAAGAGGATCGGCTGCCGAGCCCAAACCCGCCAAGACCCCGATACCCTCTTCTATGAGTTTCCGGGCGCGCTGGTACGACTCCTCGATCCCGAGCAAGACCGGATACGTGCCCTTCTGAAGCCGTTGATCCCTCCCCGTATCTTTCCCGGTCTCCTCCGGTGTTCCTTCGATGTCTAATATATCATCTATGATCTGAAAACCCAATCCTATCCTCCGCCCATAGGCCGTAAGACACTCCAGTTCGTTTCCTCTTCCTCCCACCGCCAGACCCCCGCTCCGGACCGCCGCCCGGATCAGGGCGCCGGTCTTCCGGCTGTGAATGTATTCCAAAGTCGGCAGGTCTACCTCCCGTCCGGCCACCTCCAGATCCATCACCTGTCCTCCAACCATTCCGGCCGGTCCGCTGGCAGCGGCGATCTCCCCGACAATCTCGGCCCGGGCCGGGGCCGGTATCTCCTCCGCCCGGGCCAGCACCTGGAAGGCCTGCGACAAGAGGGCGTCACCGGCAAGGATGGCCACCCCCTCTCCAAAAACCTTGTGGCAGGTGAGTTTTCCACGGCGGTAGGCGTCGTCATCCATTGCCGGAAGATCGTCATGGATCAAAGAATAAGTGTGTATCATCTCCAGGGCCGCGGCCACCGGCAAGGCGCGCCTGCGGTCACCCCCGAGAGATTCCGCCGCGGCAAAGACCAGCGCGGGACGAAACCTCTTTCCGCCGCCGAGGGTGCTGTAGCGTATGGCTTCGGAGAGGACTTGGGGAGGGCTGCCCCTTGGCGGAAGCACGCGGTCCAGAATCTCTTCCACCAGCGTGGCCGATTCTGACAGGAAAAGGTCCGCGCCCATAGAGTTCGTGCCTTCAGCAGGATGAGAGAAAAGACTAAAAGGGAAGCCCCCCCTGCTCACCGGATTCTTCGTCCGGTCCTTCTGTTTCCCGCTCCGCCTCCGGCGTGCCCTGCTCCGGGTCGAAGGGTACCGGGACTTTCTCCCCAGCCTCGTTTCGCAGGAGGATTTCCACCTTTCTCTCGGCCTCGTTCAGCTTATGGTTCAGTTTGTGCGAGAGACGGACCCCCTCTTCAAAGATCTTTAGAGATTCCTCCAGGGGAAGGTCCGTCTCCTCCAGTTCCTTGACGATCTCTTCCAGGCGGCGCAGCGCCTCCTCGAAGGATGCCTCTTTTCCAGGGCCTCGGCTCTTCTTCTTCCCCATCGTCACCCCGCCTCCTCTCCTCCTTGTGGCTTGTTATTTTCCCTTCTCCGGCGTCGCCCGATGTACCCGGCAGAGAATCTCTCCCCGGGAGAGCTTGACATTGACTTCGCTGGAAAGAGTTACGTCCGCGGCATCCTTGACCACTTCCAAGGAGGGCCAACGGCGGCAGATGCTGTACCCCCGCGCCAGAACCGCCAGGGGACTCAGGGCCTCGAGTTTCCCCACCAGCCGGAAGCAGCGCTCCTTCCCATCCTGGAGCCGGCGCCGGCCGGCAGATCCCAGACGGGCGACGGCGTGGTGGTACCTTTCCCGGAGCAGCTCCCAGCGGGCACGCGGCGAGAGGTGGAAGAGTGCCTCCCGGAGCCCGGCCCAGCGGGACCGGCGGTCCCCGATGGCCTCCGCCATGCCCCGTCGCAATTCCCGGTCGAGATCGTCCACCACCTGCACCATTTCCCTGAGCCGGCGCCGGGTGTCGGAAATCATCCGCCGCACCGCCGAGGCCTCCAGGCGATACCGGAACTCCTGGAGCTGCTGCGAGATGGCCCCTGCCAGATGCTTGGAGGAATTGCCGATCCGGGCCTCCAGATCCACTTTGCTCCGGACCACGAGCTCCGCCGCCGCCGAAGGGGTGGGCGCGCGCAGATCGGCCGCGAAGTCGGCGATGGTGACGTCAGTTTCGTGACCTACCGCCGAGATAACCGGGATCTGCGAGGCCGCGATGGACCGGGCCACCACCTCTTCGTTAAAGGCCCACAGGTCCTCGATAGAGCCTCCCCCCCGACCTACGATCAAAACATCTACCTCCGGGATGCGGTTCAGTTCGACAATCGCGTCCGCGATCTCCCCGGCCGCCCCTTCCCCCTGCACGCGGACCGGATTGAGGAGAATGCAGACATTGGCGAAGCGTCTGCCGATGACCTGGATCATGTCCCTGATGGCGGCTCCGGTGGGACTGGTCACTACTCCGATCCGTCGGGGCAGGAGCGGCAGGGGTTTTTTGCGCGCCGGATCGAAGAGGCCCTCTTTCTGCAGTTTCTCCTTCAACTGTTCGAAGGCCAGCTGGAGAGCGCCTTTGCCCTTCGGCTCCAGTTCTTCGACGATGAGCTGATACTGCCCCCGTTTTTCATAGACGGTCACGCCCGCCCCCGCCAGGACCGCCAGGCCGTCCTGGACTTCGAACT
>JAUVQV010000061.1 GCA_030597995.1 Candidatus Rokuibacteriota bacterium | reverse complement strand
TCAAGGTCAGCGGGTGCACCGTGCACTTTGCCGACACCGGCGTCGACACCGGACCGATTATCATCCAGGCGGTGGTCCCGATCCTCGAAGAGGATACCGAGGAGACCCTGGCGGAGAGGATTGTACGACAGGAACACCGGATATTTCCAAGGGCCATCCAGCTCTATGCCGAAGGCCGGCTGCGGTTTCAAGGGCGGCGGGTCCTGGTGAAGGCGGCGGACAAAGGGCTCGGGCGCACCTCTCTCGTGAACCCCCCCCTGGGAAAATGAGAGAGTGAGATACATCGTGAGTGCCTGCCTGGCCGGGGTGTCCTGTCGTTTCGACGGCCGTCACAGCAAGGACGAGGGGGTAATAGACCTGGTCCGAAGGGGATTGGCGCTTCCGGCGTGCCCGGAACAGCTCGGCGGGCTGCCGACACCGCGGCCGCCGGCGGAGTTCCGGAAAGGTGACGGCCTCGAGGTTCTCGCCGGTCGGGCCATGGTCGCCGATTATTCGGGTCGCGACGTCACGGAACACTATCTTCGCGGAGCGGTGGAGCTGGCACGGCTGGCGAAGGCCTTCGCGGCCAGGGGGGCGATTCTCAAGGACCGCAGCCCGGCCTGCGCCTACCGCCGTGTCTATCTCGACGGCCGGCTCCGGGCCGGGAAGGGAGTCGCGGCCGCCCTTCTGGCCGGGGAGTCCCTGCGCCTTTTTTCGCCGGCCGACCTGCGACGGTCGCCTCCTTTGTAAGGGGCGCCGACAACATGATTCCTCTCCGGGACGACATCCCCTCTCAGACTTTTCCCGGAATTACCCTCTTCCTCATAGCGGCCAACTCTTTGGTCTTTCTCTACCAGCTATCGCTCGGCCCCTCCAATGCCGTTATGGTGAAAATTCTAGGGGTCATTCCATTCGAGATCGTCCACGGTGTGGAATTTACGCCGCAAATCATCATCCCCTCGGGGATTACCCTCTTCACTTCCATGTTCCTCCATGGGGGGTTCTTACACCTGGCGGGGAACATGATTTTTCTCTGGATTTTCGGAAACAATGTTGAGGATTCAACCGGACACTTTCGTTTCCTGGTCTTCTACGTTCTTTCCGGCCTGGCCGCATCGTGCGCCCACATCTTGATTAATCCGGATTCCCGGCTTCCGATGATAGGGGCCAGCGGGGCGATCTCGGGTGTCCTCGGTGCGTACTTTTTGCTCTATCCCCGCGCCCGGATTCTGACGCTGATTTTCATCGGGTTCTTCATACAGACCTTGAGAATTCCGGCCGCCTTCTTCCTTGGCTTCTGGTTCCTCCTCCAGTTTGTTTCGGGGGCGTCAAGCCTGGGCAGCCGGGGAGGGGGCGTCGCCTGGTTCGCACATGTCGGCGGCTTCCTCGCCGGCCTGTTGTTGCTGCTGGTCTTCAAGAAAAGGGGTGTGCGATTCTGGAGCCGGAGGAGGGGCTGGGGGCGTTGAGCATTGGGGAAGGGAAGAAGGTGGTAAATCACTACTATGATCTCGTTGTTGTCGGTGATCACCTCGGAGGCCTGGCGGCAGCCACCCTGACCGCGAAGAGGGGGCGTCGGGCGCTGGTTCTCGAAACCGCGGAGGCGCATGAAGAAAGACGGCCGCTGGAATATATCAATGCGATCTGCGGCGGTCCGGAGCACGAAATAGCGTTCGGCCGCTTCTTCAATGATCTGGGGCTGTCTCCCTTCGGCCCGGTGGGCGACGACCGAATTCATTTCCGACCTTTGCACCCCTCGCTCCAATTGAGTTTGCCGGCGCACCGGGTGAACATTTACCAGGACCGGGTAGCGCTGGCCTGGGAGATGGAGCGGGAGTTCGGAGATGTCCGGGACCCTCTGATGCAGGTCGATCGCCGGGGAGAAGAGTTCTGGGCGCGCCTCCGACGGCTGCAGTCCTTCCGGAGGCGGAAGCAGCGCTCTTTTATCGGGAGCACGGTCCATCGTTTCTACCGGTTTCTGCGTTACCAGTCCTGGAAAAGAGAGGTGGAACGGGAGACCTGGCCCCGGTTTTTGGCGGCCAGCACCCTCCCGCCGGAGGTAGTGGAGGTTCTGAATGCGCAGGCGCAGGCCATGGTTCGCCTCACGCCGGAATCCCTGTCGTGGTGGGCCGGATTGCGCGCCATTCGCGTGGCACAGGGGGGACTCTACCAGAATGTCTCGGGACAGAGTGGAATACTCCGGGGGTTGAGGGAGACCTTTCGCCGTTTCGGAGGGGACTGCCGTCCTCTCGCCTCACTGAAAGGGATCGAACTTCCCAGAAATGGGAGTGTGAAACTCAACACCACCGCGGGCGGAGGTATCCGGGCCGGCCGGGTCCTGTTTGACCTGCCTCTCGACAAGGGGTTGGTTTTCCTGCCCGTGAATTGGGTTGATTCCCTGCGCCGGAAGGGATTGGAACGGTCCGAGGAAGAGTGTCATTACGGTTTAGTGGAGTTCAGTATCCGACCGGAATGCCTGCCGGAGTGTATCGGAAGATACCTGGGCATTGTGCGGCCCCGGCGTGCGCGGGAGGCCTGGGAAGGCATTGTGCTTCTGGCTGGTCAGCCGGGGGGAGGATTGGGGAGCCGGGGAGCGTACCATATGGAGGCCCTCGGGTTATTCCCGACCGGAATGGGAGAAGATGCCCGGAGGCGGGCAGTCTGGGAGGGGTTGAAGGAGGTCATGCCCTTTTTGGAGTCGAGCCTGACCGGCGAGGTGGGCTATCGGTCCGGACGATGTCGCCGATTCATCCCACGTGACCGGAGCTGGCCCGCTCTTGACGAGCACCTCCGCAACGGCTGCCGGCCGCACTTTTTCCGCTACCGGCAGCTCACTTTTTTGAGGAACGAGGACTACATCGGCACGAACTTGACGGAAGGGATTCTCTCGGGAGTCATGGCAGCCCCGTGACTCACGAGGATCTTTTCCGCCCTGGCGAGGGATTTACTTTTTGAAAATTTTATTGATGAATCTTCCCTTTTTCGGGGCGGGTCCAGGCCTTTCCAGTTCCTTCAGCGCCTGGGGATGCCGCGGATTGAGCTTCAGGGCCATTTCAAACTGTTTTCTGGCTTTTTGAGGGAGACGACCGGTTTTATAGACCTGCCCGAGATGGACGTAGAACTGTGGATTGATATAGTCAAGGGCGATCGCGGTCTTGCAGTGCTCTTCGGCCTCGTGCAATCTCTTTTTAGTCTGGGTCAGAGCTACACCGAGGTAGGTATGCGCGAGGGGATTCTGCGGGTTTAAGTTTACCGCCCAGCGGAGAGCCTCTACCGCCGCCCAGTTTTCCCCGGAGTTTAAGAGCCATATTCCCTTTTTGCATTGTTCCTCCGCGATACGAGACTCCCGATCGGTCTCCGCTCGCCCCGGCTGGACCTCGGGGTGAACACCCCGCTTGTCGTACTCCGTACGTCTTCCCGGGTGGTAAAGTACGTTATAGGCTTCGTTGATCTTCATGAAGATAACGTTGGTCGCCTCCTCAAGGTTCTCATAGTCCGAGTGGAAGAAACAGTCCGGATGAAACTCCTTGGCCTTGCTGATATAGGCCCTTTTAATTTCATTGCTGGTGGCCTCAGGCCGGAGATCGAGGATCTGGTAATGGCTCAGCTGATCGAGCTTTCCGTGAAGCTCCAGGATTTTTCTGCGCTGGAGCACCGTCTCGGGATCCCGGGTTTCTGCTCCGACCTCATCCGGGGCGGTCTTTGCCGGCTTCGCGGGTGCGTTCCCGGCCTCCCGCTCAGCGGCTCGAGGCGGGCTGGGGGCGGTGGGTGCCGGCCGCACCGAGGTGGCAACCACCTCCAAGACCGTCAAGGCATAGAGCAGGGCGACGGCGTCGGTTTCGTCCCGGCCGATGAGACCCGGTATCTCTCCCCAGGGTATGTTCCGCTCCAGGAGGGAGAGGAGTTTTTTGATCTCCAGGGGGAGATTGAGCTCTTCCAGCAGCACGGGAGGGGAGGGGTGCAAAGAGAGGCCCAGGTTCCGGGGGTTCCAGAAAGAGCGGAAGCGCTCTCGACGGGCGACTCTTCCCACTCCCTCCAGGATAAGGTCCGCGGGATTGATCCTGAGAGTGACAATTTCTTCCTCCTCCTCGAAACCCTCCCGGATTTCGTACCGCCCCTCTTCCCACTCGAATAGTGAGAGGACGATTTCTCTCACTTGAGAGATTAATCCTTGAAAGAGTTCCTTCGACGTCAGGGCGCCCATTTGCACCAGGATGGTGCCCTGCTTTCTCCCTGAGACCTGGACTTGGCGGGAAGATTCGTCAAGCTGCTGCTGGGAGATCACCCCACGTCTTGCCAGGACTTTGCCGAGGCGGTCAGGCACCTGGTTCGAGGATGAGAATGCCACCACCCCGTTTTTCAAAAATATTTTCTTGACAGTCTCGTCGGCTGACACGACGAGCTGCCCGCTGAACTTCCTCACAAAGGCATCCTTAAGGAGAGCGGCAATAGTCAAGAACTCCAGTTTCCCGCTGTCTTGGATACCGGTCGTCATATCGGCAACGTGAAACGCAGGGAAAGTTGGGAGTCCCCCCTTTCAAGCTGCAGCTCACCCTGGTGCAGCCGGAGGATACTCCGGGAAATGGCCAGATCAGAGAGTAGGGACGCGGGGAATCCGGGCTTTTTCTCATCAATCGGGAACAGGGTGAGCGGCGGCCAAATGATCCCCTCCGGTGCTTCCGGCGGAGGAAAGAGAATTGTAGTCTCCAGGGTGTCTGCAGCGACGCGCGAGGTGAGCTTGATCTCACTCAAGGGGGGGGTATGGAACAATAGGTGGTGCATCACTCCGAAGAGGGCCAGGTACAGCCAGTGATAATCCCCCAGGGGGGAGGGGAGGGTGGAGGGGAGGTTCTTGGTGAGGCTGATGCTCCTGTCGCCGGCCAGGCCTTCCATCTTTTTTAGCAGGTCCGAGACGAGGCTTTGCCAGTCCAATCGGTTACGGCGCATTCGGCCGGAGAGCGCGGCCAGGTCGGTGATTTCCACCACCTCCGAGAAGAGGTTGCTCAATCCTCTGATATCTTGCGTAAATATTGAGAGGACCCGGGAGCGCGCGGAGTGGTTTCGAACGAGTTCCGGCTCGAGAATGATTTCGCTGGCGACGCCAATGGAGTTGAGGCGGGAGCCGATCTCGAGGTTCAAGTTCCGGCTGAGCCGGGATTTCATTCCTATGAATTCCCGCTCCAGACTCCAGGGACGGAGAAGAAGGGTGTTTTGGAAGGCGCCCTGAGAGGGGTGGGGGAAACTCTGGGAGGTAAGGAGAAGAAGATGGTCACGGGCCGGGGCGATGCAGTAGAAGGGTAGGGGGGAAAAGATCCCCTCCCAGAACTCCGGTGACTGGACCATGGCCTTCAAGACTGTGATCTCCTGGCCCGTGATGTCGTCCAGATTCTGGTCGAGGTATCGGAGGGCGGAGGAATTGGCAACGCGGATGTGGTGTTCCCGGTCGCACCCGACCAGGCCTACTCCGGCGAGATCCAGAAAAGGGAAAGGGATGTGGTCTTCTTGGCTTCGATCCATTGGCATCTCCTCGACAATGTTTGACAAAAAGTAGCAAAGCCGGGAGGTTATTGTCAAATAAGACGGCTATCGAGGCGCGGCGCGCTCCCCGCGCAGTTTTTCCAGGGCTTCCCGGATTTCGTGGGTTTCCGGTCCAGCCGGGACCAGGAGGAGATATTGTTCCCAGTGGCGCCGGGCCCACTCCGGATGGTCGAGGCGTCTGTCGTACAACACTCCGAGGTTGCGATGAGAGGAAGCGTAGTCCGGATCGGTTTCGATCGCCTTCAGGTAGTACTCTTCTGCCTGCCGGAGTTGTCCGAGGCGCTCGTAGGCCGTGCCGATGTTATTGTATACCCGGGGGTCCCCGGGGTCCAAGGAGAGGGAGTGCCTGAAGTGCAGAAGGGCCTTGTCATAATCTTTGCGCTCGAAGTGTATGCCGCCGAGGTAGTTCCAGGTCCGGGCTTGATCCCGATCCTTCTCCCGGGCCGCGGCGAAGGATTCGAGGGCGCTCTCGAGGTCCCCCCGGGAAAAGGCCTCTTCCCCCTCCCGCCAGAGCGTTTCGAGGTCCGCCTCCGAGCCGGAGGACGCCGGATGAGGCGAGGGACTTGCGAGGGAAAAGAGGATGGCGAGCAGGCCGATCCGGGCCACAGCGTTCATGCCGATATCCTCTCTCATGCCGCCCGGCGTTGTCAAACTCACCTGTACAGAGATTTTCCGTGATAGTGTTTCTCGAGCGGGGGTGTCATATAATCCTGCTATGAGATTTTCCGAGGCCGTTTCATTCCTTTCGGCCCAG
>JAUVQV010000023.1 GCA_030597995.1 Candidatus Rokuibacteriota bacterium | reverse complement strand
TAGTCACGAGAGAGATTTTTCGTCCTGGCAAGGCGTCGCCGGAGTGAGCGCGGAGGCGTACTACTGTACGCCGCACAAGCGAACGAGGGCGCAACGCAGCCAGGGCGGAAAAGATCCTCGTGAATAATCCAGGCTTAAGATGGGGCAGTTTGCTGTTGCGCAACCCTGACCGCAAACCTATAATTTCCCCACACATGAAAATCATTGACCGCTACCTGATCCGGGACCTTATCCCCCCTTTTTTCCTGGGGATATTCATATTTACCTTCGTCCTCCTGATGAGCCAGATCCTGCGTCTGATGGAACTCATTGTCAACAAAGGGGTCAGCGTAGTGACCCTGGTACAGCTGATATTTTTCCTGATGCCCTCTATTCTGGTCCTGGCCTTGCCGATGTCGGTTTTCCTGAGCACCCTCGTCACGTTCGGGAGGTGGTCCGCGGAGAACGAGTTGACCGCCCTGAAATCCGGTGGAATCAGCCTTTTCCGACTCAGCCTGCCGGTGTTTTTGTTTTCGATCGTCGCCTACCTGGTTACCCTCTACATCATCATTTCCGCTCTCCCGTCAGGCAATCAGGCCTTCCGGAATAAAATGTTCGAGATCGTGCGGACCAAAGCCAACGTCGGCCTCCAGGAGAAGGTGTTTATCGATGATTTCACCGGCCTGATCATCTATGTGAACACTATTCCGCAGACCGAACACCCGGTGATGGAGGGTTTGATCATCACCGATTATCGACCGGCACAGCGTAAGCCCCCGCAGCTGCCGCTGATGATCATCGCCGAAAAGGGATGGCTGGTAACCGACGAGAACATCCAGAGGATTATTTTCAGGCTTCAAAACGGAAGTATTCACAGCCTTTCGAGGGACCTGAAGAAGTACCAGAAAAGCGACTTCCGCATTCATGACCTGCAGCTCACACTGGGCGAAGAGATGTTCGGAGATGTAAACATACCCAAAGGCCTGCGGGAAATGAACCTGCGGGAACTGCTGGAAAAGGCAGCGGAATTCCAGAAAATGGGAGTAAAATACCATGCCCCTTGGGTGGAGATTCACAAGAAATTCGCCATCCCCTTTGCGGCTCTGATTTTCGGCTTTTTGGGCCTGGCCATGGGCTCTCTCTTCCGGCGGGGAGAGAAGCTCGTCAGCTTCGCCATAAGCATCGCCATCGCCATTGTCTATTACATCTTTCTCCTGGCCGGCGAGCCTCTCGGGAAGCAGGGCAAACTCCACCCCTTCCTGGCGATGTGGTCGGCGAACCTCTTCTTCATGGTGCTCACCCTCTATCTCTTTCGAAAGGCCTTGACCGAGGAGCCCTTTACTCTCTGGAACCGTCTGCGTCGGCGAATGCCCCACCTCCCGCTCGCCTGGTTCTATCGACGGATGAGGCCTCGTTGAGCATTCTGCAGCGATACGTGCAGCGAGAGTTCCTGAAGATCTTTTTGATGTGCTTTGTCGGGCTTCTGGCCGCGTACTTTCTGGTGGACTTCTTCCAGAGGATAGACCTCTTTCTAAACTATCCCTCTCCCTTTCATTACAAGCTGAAGTACTTTCTGCTCAAGATTCCCTTCATCGTCATCCACATCGCGCCGGTCGCCGTCCTAGTCGCCGTCCTGGTCACCCTCGGTATTATGAACCGGAACCATGAGATGACCGCCATCAAGTCCGGCGGGGTGATGCTCTTTCATATCTGTTACCCCCTTGTGGCCTGGGGCCTGATCATCAGCGTGATGGTCTTTATCAACAACGAGTTCATCGTGCCTCACACCACCCGGAAAAGCAATTTCATCAAAAACGTGCACATCAAAAAACGCCCTCTGCGGAGCGTGTTTCGTCAAAACCGTATCTGGTACTACGGAGAAAACAACACCATCTTCAACATCAGGCTCCTCGACCCGGTGGAACAAACCCTGGAAGGGATAACCCTCTACCGCTTCGATCTCTCTCACACCCGTCTCATTGAGCGGGTCGACGCCCGGCGGGCCCGATATCAACACGGCGTCTGGGTTTTCTCCCAAGGCACTGTTCGGAACTTCTCCCCCAGCGGTGAGATCACCACGGAGTCGTTCCACCGAAAGGTGATCCCCCTCCCCGAGCAGCCGGAGGACATTTCCCAGTACCGGGAAAATCCAGAAGAGATGAACTTTCTCTCGCTGGCGGACTACATCCGGAAGCTTACCCGAAGCGGCTTCAATCCTACCGCCTATGTGGTGGATCTCCACTCTAAGACTTCTATCCCCCTGATCAGCTTCGTAATCTCGATCATGGCCGCACCCTTTGCCTTTCGCTCCCGGCCCAGCGGCGGCATCTTCGCCAGCCTCGGAATGAGCCTCGCCCTCGGCTTCATCTACTGGATTCTGGTCTCGATAGGAATCTCCCTCGGTCACGCCGGCCGGATTCCCCCCCTGCTGGCCGCTTGGGCTCCAAATATCTTCTTTTTAGCGGTAGGAACATATCTCTGGCTGAACATGGAACTTTAGACAGGAGCTTTCCAGAAATCTTCCCCAGGTTATACCCTGCGAGCCACGATCCCGGGCCAACAATGGTGAGGGCTATGAATCTTTTTCTCTTGACACAATATATGGGGTTGTTCTAACATTGAACCACAGGACTTAGTGCCATAGGGGAACCCTTCGGGGTTTTTTCGGTAGCCAGAGTGGAGGAGAAAGTCTCTTGATTTTCAAAAAACTGGAAATGCAGGGGTTCAAGTCTTTTTTCAATCGGACCGAAGTACTCTTCCGTGAGGGAATCAATGCCGTCGTCGGCCCGAACGGATGCGGGAAGAGCAACATCGCCGACGCCATCCGCTGGGTCCTGGGAGAGCAGAGCCTCAAAATGCTGCGGGGCGAGCGGATGGAGGATCTCATCTTCTCGGGGAGCGAGAGCCGGCACCCCCTGGGAATGGCGGAAGTCTGTCTGACAATGGAGACCAACGGGGGGGACGTTCCGAGCCCGTATCACGAGTTGAGTGAAATCTGTGTCACCCGCCGCCTCTATCGCTCCGGTGAGAGCGAGTTCCTGATAAACAACACTCCCTGCCGGCTGCGGGACATCAGGGAGCTTTTTCTGGACACCGGGATGAACCCCAAGGCCTACGCCGTGATCGACCAGGGAAACATCGGTTCGATCATCAGCTCCCGGCCCGAAGACCGGCGTGTTCTGGTGGAAGAGGCAGCGGGGATAGCGAAATACAAGGAACGGAAGTCGGCCGCCCTCAGGAAATTGGAGTCCACCCAGCAGAACGTGACGCGCCTCGACGACATCATGCGGGAGGTGAAGCGTCAGATATCAGCTCTCAAACGCCAGGCGAGGAAAGCGGAGAAGTATAACGGCCTGCAGGAAGAGATCAAGGTAGTGGAGCTGAGAACACTTTATCAGCAGTGGTGTTCCCGTCAGGAGGAAGCCGAGTCACAGCAGGAACGTATCAGCGGCCTGCAGGAACTGCAGGGGACATTGGGCAACGAGATCACCGCGGCCGAGGCCTCCATACAATCCGGAAGGCTTTCTCTGGTCGAACTCGAAGAGCTCGTACAGGACGCCCGGGAGGAGTTCTTTTCCCACCGGGGCCTGCTGGAGTCCGTCGAGCATCAACTCCAGGCAAAGCGCACCCGTGTGGATCAAATCAAATCCGCCGGTACACGGTGCGAGGCGGAGGCGGCCCGGCTCTCGAGGCTTCTCGAGGAGTTCTTCGGCGAGCGCTCCCGTCTGGAGGAGGAACTGCTGGCCATCGAGGCCCGGATCAGGGAGCAGGAGAATCAGCACCGCAGCGTGTCCGACAGGCGCTCTCGAACCGCCGAAACCATACGGGAACTGAAGGCGAATTTGGAGGAGAGGACGTCTCAGTTCCTCGCGGATGTCAAGCGCGAGGGAGAAACGCAAAATCTGGTTACCAGGTCCCAGACACTATACGGGTCCGTGGAGCGCGACCTGGAGCGCCTCGGCGACGAGAGCCGCCTCCTGGAGGAAGAAGATACCCCCCTCCGCTCCCACGAGCAGGAACTCCGGGAGAAACTCGCAGGCACCAAAGAGGTCCGTTCCGGGGCTCAGGAAGCCCTCACTCCCTGCCGCACCGCCCGGGCCGGCACCGAGGAGGATCTGGAGCGGACCGAGCAGGAATTGCATCAGGCTCGTGAAGATCTCTCCCAAAGTTCATCGCGCCTGGCCTCCCTGACGGAGTTGGAGCGCAGCCTCGGCGGCTGGCCGGAGCGTCTGCGAAAAGAGCTGGACCGCCTGCAGCAGCATAGTGAAATCCGCGGCGAGGTGCGGGGTCTGGTGGCGGGTTGCGTTCAGGTGTCGCCGGAGCACGAAACCGCCCTGGAGGCCGTCCTCGGAGAGAAATTGAAGTACTTGCTGGTAAACTCCCTTGAAACCGCCGTCGGTGCCGGCCGGTGTATGCAAAAGGACAGCTCCGTACGCGGAACATTCCTGCCGCTCAGTCCCCGGGCGAGATCCGGGAACGGGCGTCCGGAAGGGCCGGGCATCCTGGGGGAAGTCCAGGATTTCGTCTCTGTGTCCGAGGAATACCGCCAGGTTATCCGGCATCTTTTACACGGCGTAATCCTGGTCCGGGATCTGGACGCCGCCCACACCCTCTGGACCTCCGGCGAAGGTTCGTGGACCTTCGTCACACCGACCGGAGAGGTTCTCTGGCCGGACGGGTCCGTCAGTGCGGGCCGGATTGATCCCTCTCTCGAACTCCTCCCCCTTTTACGAAAGATAAGGGAGACGAAGACCACCGCGGCCGCGGCCGGGGAGCGGGTCGAGGAGCTGAGTCGCAGCCGGTCGGAGCTCAAAAAACGCCTCGGGGAGTTGGAGGATGAGGAGAAGCGCCTTCGCGAGACCGGGTATCGTCTCGACAGCGATATCTCCTCTCTGGAGAAAGACCTCTCCCTCACCCGGCAAAAGAGCCACAGCCTCAGCCTGCAGCGTCAAAAGCTCGAGGAGGCCTCCCGCAAAGCGGCTGCTGAAAAAGAGGGGCTCGCAGAAAAGTTGACGCAGGAGTTGGCTCGAAAATCGGAATTCGAGTTCGGGCGGGATCGCCGCGAGAAAGACATTGCCGGCCGGGAAAAGAAGCTGTCTGAGGTACTCGCCGAGGAGGCCTCCCTCACCGAACGCGCCAACTCCCTCCAGGTAGAGCTCGCCGCCGGCCGGGAACGATCCTCACACCTCCGCGCACGCCGTGAGCGCCTGGCTTCAGAGCAGCTCGAGGCCGAGAGTCGGCGGGACGAACAGGTACGGGAACAGGCCGCGCTCCGGGAACAGGAACGCCTGGAGACAAACGAGGTGGGAAATCTTACCGGGGAAAGAGAGGATCTTACCGGCTCGCGGGAGGCGCTGGAAAGACGGCTGACCGACGCCCAGGAGGAGCAGCAACAGAAGTCGGGCCGGGTGCGCGAGATGGAGGAGACGCTCCGCCGTTTGCGTCTGAAAGCGGAGGAAGTTCAGCGGGAGATCGCTGCGCTGCAGGTCCAGGAGGCCGAGGCCCATGTGCGGTTGGAGCATCTTCAGGATAAGGTGGCCGAGATAGGCCGTTGCGCCCCAGAAAAACTCTGGGACCAGGAAACACGGGAGGCCGTGCGGCAGCTGCCCCCGGAAGATCTGGATCGAGAACACCGTGACCTGGCATCCCGGCTCCAGGCCCTGGGTCCGGTAAACCTAGCGGCCATCGGGGACCATCAGGAACTTCAAGAGCGTCTGAACTTCCTGATAGGCCAGCGTGAAGACCTGGAAAAAGCCTCCGAAGACCTCCACCAGGCAATTCGGAAGATCAACCGCACCACGCGGCAGAGATTTGTCGAAACCTTCGAGAAAATCAACGAAAAATTTCAGGAAGTCTTCCCCGTCCTCTTCGAGGGCGGGCAGGGAACGTTGCGGCTGACCGAGACCGAGGATCCGCTGGAGGCCGGAATCGAAGTCCTGGCCCAGCCGGCCGGAAAAAAACTGCAACAGCTTTCACTGCTTTCCGGGGGAGAGAAAGCTCTGGCGTCCATGGCCCTTCTCCTCGCCATTTTCATGGTCAAGCCGACCCCATTCTGCCTCCTGGACGAGGTCGACGCCCCCCTCGATGAAACCAATACCGGCCGCTTTTTGACCCTCTTGAACAAATCCATAAACGGTTCGCAGCTCGTAGTGATCACCCACAACAAGAGGACCATGGAAAACGCCAGCCACCTGATCGGGGTCACGATGGCCGACCCGGGAGTATCCACCCTGATCTCGATGCGGTTACGGGATCAATAACGCCCTGTTACGCCCGGTAAAATACAGAGTGTTTTTCGGACAAACAACATTCTACTTTTGTTCCTTAATGGCTACCAAGTCTTAGTTGTATCATAAATATTGCAGGCTGCCGGTCACTAAATTCGGAAATTACCCGTCGCTTATGTCAAATGTCAAGACCTGACACCATTTTTATGATAGTGGCGGCGATTGTGTTGAGGGGGGCAGCGGTCTTCTCGCCGGTGCGGCGGATGCGGATCTCGCCCTCCCCCCGCTGGTGGGATTTCCCGCCGATCACCACCCGGATAGGGCAGCCGATCAGGTCGGCGTCCTTGAACTTTACCCCGGCCCGCTCGGGGCGGTCGTCCCAGAGGACATCCACTCCCTTCTCCTCCAGCTCTCCGACCAGCCGCTCCGAGGCCGCCCGCACCGCCGGATCGTTCTCCGTCAGCGTGAGCAGGGTGACCGGAAAAGGCGCCAGGGGGACCGGCCAGATGATGCCGTCCGCGTCGTGGTTCTGCTCGATGGCGGCGGCCACCGTCCGGCCGGTGCCGATCCCGTAACAGCCCATTACCATCAGCCGTTCCTTCCCCTCCGGATCGAGGTGCGCGGCCCCCATCGCCCGGCTGTACTTGGTCCCGAGCTTGAAGACGTGTCCGACCTCGATCCCGCGTCGGACCTCCATCGGCCGGCGGCAGCGGGGGCAGGGGTCTCCGGCGTCGGCGGACTTGAGATCCGCCCACTCCCCCACCGAAAAATCCCGCTCGAAGTTGACATTCACCAGGTGCTCGTCGGCCGCATTGCCCCCGGTGACGAAATTCGCGAGGTGTCGCAGCTGCCGGTCGGCGACAATCCGCAGTTTTGGGAGGCCGACCGGTCCGGAAAATCCCACCGGCGCCCCGGTCCGCTCCTCGATCTGGTCCCCGGTGGCCGGCGCCAGGGAGTCCGCACCGAGGTAATTCTTCAGCTTGGTTTCGTTCAGCTGATGGTCTCCCCGGATCAGGACCGCCAGCGCCCGGCTGTTCACCTGATAGAGGAGGGTTTTTACGAGCCGCTGCGGCGAGGACTCCAGGAAGGAAGAGACCTCTTCCACGGTGCGCTTTCCGGGAGTGGGAACCCTCTCCAGGGCGCGGGCCGCCTCCTTGCCCCCTGATTCCTCCGGGGCGGCGATCTCGGCCTTCTCGAGGTTGGCGGCGTACCCGCATCCGCCGCAGTCCAGGAGGGAGTCCTCCCCGGTGTCGGCCAGGACCATGAACTCGTGCGAAAAGGATCCCCCGATCGGGCCACTGTCGGCCTCCACGGCCTTGAAGCGGAGGCCGCAGCGGGAGAAGATCCGGGAGTAGGCCTCAAACATCTGCTGGTAGCTCTTCTGGGCCCCTTCCTCGTCCCGATCGAAGCTGTAAGCGTCTTTCATCCCGAACTCCCGGCAGCGCATCAGCCCGAAGCGGGGTCGGATCTCGTCGCGGAACTTGGTCTGGATCTGATACAGGGTGAGCGGGAGCTGCCGCCAGGAACGGACCTCGCGGCGGACCAGATCCGTGATCACCTCCTCGTGCGTCGGCCCGAGGCAAAACTCCCGTCCGTGGCGGTCCTGGAGCCGCATCAGCTCCCTGCCGTACACCTCCCAGCGGCCGGTCTCCCGCCAGAGCTCGGCCGGATTGAGAACAGGGAGAAACACTTCCTGGGCCCCGGCCCGGTCCATCTCCTCCCGCACAATCCCCTCCACCTTCCGCAGGGCCCGGTAGCCGAAGGGGAGATAAGAGTAGATCCCGGCCGCCATTTTCCGGATCATGCCGGCCCGGATCATGAGGCGGTGGCTGATAACCTCCGCCTCGGCGGGTTCTTCGCGCTGCGTGGGAAGCAGATAACTGGAGAGCCGCATCGCCTCCCCCTCAGAGCAGAGTCTGTTGTCGGAGCTGCGTCATCTCCTCGTTGGAGAGGAGACAATCCAGGTTCAGGATTATGATCAATCC
>JAUVQV010000188.1 GCA_030597995.1 Candidatus Rokuibacteriota bacterium | reverse complement strand
GCCCCTTTCCCGGTCTGAAGGAGGACGATCATGATCAGCGCCAGGCATACGATGACGTGTACGATCAGAAGAAGTGTCGTCATGGTTGCATTTTGTTCCCTGCCTCTGTCCCGTTTCCCCCCGCCAGTCAGCGCCCCAGGAACCTGGCGATGCGTACGAAGGATTCTACTTTCAGGCTGGCACCCCCGACCAGGGCCCCGTCAAGATGGGGTTCAGCCATGAGTTCGTCCACATTGTCGGCCTTCACGCTTCCACCGTAGAGGATGCGAGCCGCATCACCCACTGTATCCCCAAATTGCTCAGAAAGCAAGCTTCGGACAGAGCCCTGAACCTCGTTGGCCTCGGCCGGGGAGGCGGTGCGGCCGGTCCCAATGGCCCAGACCGGTTCATAGGCCAGGACCATCTTCTGCACTTCTTCCGGGGAAAAACCGTTCAGTGCACCGTAAACCTGTTGGCGGATCACCCCTAAGGTCCGGTCGGATTCGCGTTCCTCAATAGTTTCTCCGAAGCACACGATCGGCGACAAACCGGCCCGAAGTGCGGCGGCGGTCTTGAGATTGACCTCCCGTTCGGTCTCTCCGAAATGCTGGCGCCGCTCGCTGTGGCCGACCAGGACGTAAGCGCACCCGGTGTCTTTGAGGAGGGGGGCCGACACCTCCCCGGTGAAAGCGCCCTGGTCCTCCCAGTAGAGGTTCTGGGCAGCCACCCGGATCGGGCTTCCACGCAAGACCTGCGCCGTAGCTGCCAAGGCGGTGAAGACCGGGGAGACCACCACCTCGCGGTCGGTCAGATCCCAAAGCTGCTCTTTCAGGGCTGTGGCCAGCTCCACCGACTCGTGTATCGTGAGATGCAATTTCCAATTTCCGGCGACGAGTGGTTTTCGCATCTTACCTCTCCTTACAGCTTATTTCCTCACAAACCCTTAAACGATACCATCCTGCCTCCACATCGCCCGGAATGTAGTGTTCCAGGCCAACCGTGGAGAGCTGATTGTTTAACTTCGGTCGTTGAGAGCGGCCATCCCCGCCAGATCGTTCCCCTCGAGGAGCCGGAGGAAAGCTCCGCCGCCGGTAGAGATGTATGACATGTTGGAGGACTCCCCGGCCCGGTTCACCGCGACGTCGGTGTCTCCCCCGCCAACGATGGTAATGGCGTAGGAGTCAGCCAAAGTGTGCGCCATGAAGTAAGTCCCCCGGGCGAAAGGCTCCATCTCGAACAGGCCCATGGGCCCATTCCAGATAATGGTCCGAGTGTTTTGCAGGGCCTCGGCGAAGAGACGCATGGTGGCGGGGCCGATATCCAGACCGGTCCATCCGGCGGGTATTTCCTGCACCGGCAAGATCTTGATCTCGCTCATCGGGTCCACCTTCTCGGCCACCACACAGTCCACCGGGAGGTAGAACTTGACATGATTCTGCCTGGCGCGCTCCATGATGCTCCGGCCGATCTCCAGCATCTCGTCTTCAACGAGTGAATTTCCAATCTCGTATCCCAGGCCCTTCAGGAACGTGAACATCATGCCCCCGCCGATCAGGACCTTGTCCACTCTCTTGAGGAGGTGGTTGAGCACCCCAATCTTGTCGGAGACCTTGGCCCCCCCCATGATGGCCGCGAGAGGGCGGACGGGTTTGGCCGAGACCTTTTCAAAGTACTCGATTTCCTTTTTCATCAAAAAACCCGCCACCGCTACCGGGACGAACCTGGGGATGCCGACAATTGAGGCATGGGCCCGGTGGGCGGCGCCGAAGGCGTCATTGACGAAGACCTCGCAGGTCCCGGCCAGGGCCTTCGCGAACTTGTCGTCGTTGGCGTTCTCTCCCGGGCAAAAGCGGAGGTTTTCAAGAAGGAGCACCTGACCCGGTTTCATTCCGGCGATCAGCTGCCGCATCTCCGGCCCCACACAGTCCCCACCGAAAAGGACTTCCTTGCTGAGAAGGCGCTCCAGGCGCTTGCGGACCGGCTTGAGGCTGTATTTCGGAATGACCTTCCCCTGGGGGCGGTTGAGGTGAGAGCCCAAGACCACCCGGCAATCTTCGTCTATGCAATAGTTGATGCTCGGCAGGGCGGCGCGTATACGGACATCGTCCACGATATTGCCGTTCTCGTCCAGTGGGACATTGAAATCCGTCCGGATGAAGACCTGCTTGCCCCGCAAAGGTACGTCTTCAAGGGTGAGCTTTTTCATCAAGCTTCATGTGCGGCGCGCGATGTAGACCAGAAGGTCCCGCAGGCGGCAGCTGTAGGCCCACTCGTTGTCATACCAGGCCATGACCTTCAGCAGCCGGCCGTCCACGACATTGGTCAGGCTCCCGTCAAGCACCGAGGAACAGGAGTAGCTGTTCATATCTATGGAAACCAGGGGTTCCTCGGTGTAATCCAGGATCCCCTTGAGCTTCCCCCCGGCCGCCTCTTTAAAAGCCCCGTTGACCGCCTCCACGTCCACCTCCTTCTCCGTCACCACCGTAAGGTCGACCACCGACACATTGAAGGTCGGCACCCGGATGGCCATCCCGTCGATCTTTCCTTTGAGTTCCGGGATAACCAGTGCAACGGCTCTGGCCGCCCCGGTGGTGGTCGGGATCATAGAGATCGCCGCCGCCCGGGCCCGGCGCAGGTCACGGTGTGGAAAATCCAGGAGGTTCTGATCGTTGGTGTAGGAGTGGATGGTAGTCATCTGCGCGTGCCGGATGCCGAAATTGTCATTGATGACTTTCGCTACCGGCGCGAGACAGTTTGTGGTGCAGGAGGCGTTCGAAATAATGTGGTGCTCCTCGGGCCGGTACCAATCTTCGTTTACTCCCAGCACTATCGTCAGATCCGGTTCCTTGGCGGGAGCGGAAATAAGGACCTTCCTCGCCCCGGCTTCGAGGTGTTTGGTGGCCCCGGCCCGATCAGTGAACTTTCCGGTGGACTCGATGACGTAGTCCACACCGAGCTCCCGCCAGGGGAGCTCGGCAGGGTCACGCTTGGCCAGGATGCGAATTTCCTTCCCGTTCACGGCAATGGCCGCCGCTTTGGCCTCAACGGTCCCTTTGAAACGCCCGTGAACAGAATCGTACTTCAAAAGGTAAGCCAGGGTCTTGGCATCGGTGAGATCGTTGACGGCAATGACTTCGATATCCTCGCTCCCCTGGAGGGCGCGGAAAAAAACTCTGCCGATGCGTCCGAAACCATTGATACCGACTTTCACAGACATATCCCGTATCCTCCCAGAATCATTACAGATTGAAATGGAATGAGATCATGTTACCCGCCGAACCGCTTTTTGTCAAATCCGCCCCAGTTCCTGCTGGAAAAGCTCTGAAAATCCAAAAAGAATTACACTGGTTTGTGCCAAGCGTAGCCGGATTAGTCACGAGAGAGATTTTGCGTCCTGGCAAGGCGTCGCCGGAGTGAGCGCGGAGGCGTACTACTGTACG
>JAUVQV010000201.1 GCA_030597995.1 Candidatus Rokuibacteriota bacterium | reverse complement strand
TCACCGGGAGTGGAACGTTACGCCTCGGCTTTGACATCGAGGACCCGCTCCAAATTCAGCACAATGACTAACCGATCCCGGTATCGCGTGACTCCCTTGATGTATTCAGCCTCCACCACGCCGATGGTCGGGGGAGGGGGTTCAATACTCTCAGCTTTCACCTGCATCACCTGGGTGATGGAGTCGACAATCAGCCCGGCATACTCTTCCCCCCGATAGACCACCACGATCCTGGTGTCAGGACCATAGGCGATCTCCTTCAAACCCAGGCGGCTGCGGAGGTCGAAGATGGGGACAATGACGCCGCGGAGAGTGACGATCCCTTTGAGATACCCGGGGACACGAGGCACCTCCGTAATCGGCTGGAGGCGGACAATTTCTTTGATTTCCAGAATGTCGATGACATACTCCTCGTCCGAGAGCATAAATCCGAGCAGTTTTCGCCGCTGCCCGGTGCCGGTGGAGGAAAGGTTTTCATCTCCGCCCGGCGTTTGAGACAGGGCCTCAGACACCTTATCCTTTCTTTTCCCTCGAGGCATACCACCCCTCCCTAGATTGCTCTCTCTCCCGAGAAACAAACTATAAATAACAACATAATTATATGCGCATACCGGGCGGCAGAACAAAGCAGACCGAGGCGCGACGAAGCCGAGGAGTGAAGCGTACTGGTGTACGCTGCAACGACGAGACGAGGAAGCAACAAAGGTATGCGAAGTTATGTCGCCCTGTATATCGACGCTTTTCCCGGGGCCTGGTCATAATGAGCTGTGAGTCGCTTCCTCTATCAGGGCCCCGACGTCCAGAACCAGGACCGCTCTTTTGCCCCCGACTTCAGTCGCCCCCGCAATTCCGGGAACCTCATTGAATATCTCACCCATGGACTTGATGACAACCTCCTCCTGCCCTCTCAACGCATCCACCACCAGCCCCAGCCTTTTTTCCGCCAAACCTACCACCACGATGTACACATTGTCGGAATCGCCGGCACCGTTCCGGCTGATCTGAAAAATATCGGCCAGGCGTAAAAGCGGGAGTGTGATCTCCCGGAGCTGGATGACCTCTCGCTTCTCCACCGTGAGGATCTGATCGACGGAGATCCTGTTGCTCTCTAAAACGGAGTTTAGGGGGATAGCGAACAGCTCTTTCCCGACTTCCACCATGAGGGCCTGAATGATGGCCAGGGTAATCGGCAAGGTTATGGTGACCAGCGTTCCGACTCCCAATTCGGTCTCAACGTCAATCATGCCTCGGAGCTTGGCAACGTTGGTCTTGACCACATCCATCCCGACTCCCCTTCCGGACACTTGATTGACCGTTTCGCGCGAGGAGAAACTCGGGAGGAAAAGAAGGTTCAGGAGCTGCTGCTCTTCCACCTGCTGGTCGGCCTCTAAGATCCCTTTTCGGATGGCCACCTGCCTTACTTTCTCCAGATCGATACCCGCCCCGTCATCCTCAACCTCAATCACGATATGGTTTCCTCGTTGCTCGGCCCGCAACTCGATCGTCCCCTGCGGGGATTTCCCGCTCTGCTGCCGCTTCTTCGGGGCTTCGATACCGTGGTCCAGCGAGTTCCGCACCAGGTGGAGGAGGGGGTCGGCCAGGTCCTCGACCATGAGCTTGTCCAACTCCGTCTCCTCCCCGTAAAAAACCAGGTTCACGCTCTTGGAGAACTCCTGTGACAGTTTCCGAACCACCCGGTTGAGCCGGCTGAAAACCTGTCCGATCGGGACCATGCGGGAGCCGATGACAGCCTGTTGGAGCTGCCGCAGGTTACGCTCGAGGTTCCGGGAGGACTTGCTCAGGTCCACGGCCAGACCGGTGAAACCCTGAAGCGTCAGCAACTCGCGGCAGACCTGATTGATGGTGGTGCGGTTGATAACCAGTTCTCCAACGATGTTCATCAAATTGTCCAACTTGCGGATATCCACCCGGACCGTCTGGCTGATGCTTCTGAGGGTGAGAGATTCTTCCTCGGCTTCCCCGGCATCCGGTTCCTTTTCCTTCCCGGGTCGTTCGGCTTCGACGGCGGCCGCGGCACCCCGGTAGCCCACCGGATGCACCTTGTAGTCCAGGCCCTTGCCGATGAGCTTTTCTATCTCCTTCGGCGAACTGTCGGTGCCGAACACGAGGTCGAAGTGAATGGTCTGAGGCGAAGACTCGTCGGAGCTGGGAAGGGTGGAGATTATCTCCCCCAGGCGCCGAAGTTTCTCCGAGAGGCCGTTCAATTCCTGGTCGAAGGTGTCAAAAGAGAAGTGGACCTCGATCCGGAAGAGGCTCCTGTTCCGCTTCATGTTGTCCAGGAGACGGTGCTCTTCGTACTCGGTCAGGGTCCCGATAATCCTCCGCTCCAGATCCACTCCCTCAACGGTCAACTCCTTCCCCGTGGCGGGCTTTTCTTCCTGCACCTGATGTATCCTCCGGGTCAGGGTCCGGGTGTCGGTCCCCTCGTCAGAGCCGGTGCGATTAACATTTGCGATCAGCTTGCCGAGAACCTCGACCCCGGAAAAGAGCACGTCCAGCGCACTACGGTGAACCTGGATCCGGCCCATGCGGAGCTCGTCCATGAGGTTCTCGAGATTGTGGGAGAGTCCGGCAATGGTCTTCAAGCCGAGCATTCCGGAGAGACCCTTGAGGGTGTGCATGGAGCGGAAAAGGTCGTTCACCATCTCGGGATCGATCGCGTCTTCCCCGGCCGCCTTTTCCAGCTCTGCCAGACGATTACTTATAGATTCCAGGAGCTCCTCGGCCTCGACCACAAACTCTCGACTGGCCGACTTTCCCTTATCCTTTCCCGCCATGTATTTCCCCCCGGATCCGCACCAGCCCTATTCCGGGCTTTTCTCCTCCAGGACCCGGCGGACCGACCCCCGCAGCTCCTCCATAGTGAAGGGTTTGATGATGTAGTCTTTGGCTCCAAGCTCCAGTCCTCTTTTCCGGTCCTCTTCGCTGTCCTCGGTGGTGATGATAATCATGGGAATGTGCCGGTAGACCGGGTTCTCCCGGACAAAACTCACCAGTTCCAGCCCGTTGATGTCAGGCATGTTGATGTCGGTCACGATCAGATCCACCTTTCTGACGGGAAGGACCTTCAGGGCCTCGAAACCGCTGCCGGCTTCCACCACCTCGTAGTCGCCCCATTCGGTGAGGTGCGAAGCGACCAGGGACCTGGTGGTAGAGGAATCGTCCACCACCATAACTGTTTTTCTCACTGGCTC
>JAUVQV010000088.1 GCA_030597995.1 Candidatus Rokuibacteriota bacterium | reverse complement strand
CGGGGGCTATTTGTCAGTTTTCCGTCCCAGAGGGCCAGCCGGGACAACTTCGTGGATTTGATTGTCCCCACAAACCGCGAGGCCCACAAGGTGGTGCGGGAGGCGGTGATCCAGGAATACAAGAGGGTGACCGGCTGGGAGCCGGCTCCGAGGAAAGGAGAGAAAAAGGAGGAGAAGCCGAAGCAATGATCCTGGTAGGGACCAGCGGATTTTCCTATCCGGACTGGGCGGGGAAATTTTATCCTGCCGGTCTCGGCACCGGTGACCGGCTGTCCTACTATTCCCGGCACTTCCCGGCCCTGGAGATCAACTTCACCTATTACCGGCTCCCCGCCGCCGGACAGCTCGCCGGGATGGCGGACAAGAGTGCGGGACGGGTGGTCTTCGCGGTCAAGGCCAACCGGGAGATGACCCACACCGGACAGGCCCGTGAACAGGACTACACGGCTTTCCGTGAGGCCCTGGAACCCCTGGCGGAGCGGGGTCTCCTGGGTTGCGTGCTGGCGCAGTTTCCCTGGGCCTTCCGCCCGTCTGCCGACAGTCTGGAATATTTGGAAAAGCTGAAGGCGAGGTTACACCCTTTCCCGATCGTGGTGGAGTTCCGACATGCCGCCTGGGCGAGGGAGGAAACTTTTCGCTTTCTTCAGGACCAGGAGCTTGGTTTCTGCGCGGTCGACGAGCCGCGGCTCAAAGGGCTCTTTCCCGCAATTGTGAGAGCCACGGCGGCGGTGGCCTATGTCAGATTTCACGGACGGAACGCGGCGCGTTGGTGGAAGCACGAGAAGGCCTCCCAACGCTACGATTACCTCTACCGCCGTGAGGAACTTGAAGAGTGGGTCCCGAAGATTCGGGCTCTGGATCGCGAGGCCGAAAAGACCTTCGTGTTCACCAACAACCACTTCGAGAGCAAAGCTGCTGTCAACGCCAAGATGCTGATGGAGATGCTGCTATAATTCCTGGTTGCGCCGGCTAGTCCGGGCTACTGTTTCAGTATCAGTGAAAAGAGTGTCCCGAAGGTGGCCCGGTGTGACTCCTCGTTCCCCTCCTGGTACCCGGCGGTGGACCATGCCACCGTCGGTTTCCACTTTTCTTTGCCCGGCTTGTTTTTCTTCTCCTCCTTTAAGCCGGGTCCGCAGATGAGAAAAGGGCTGCGCAGCGTCGCGTCGCAGAAGTGAGAGGCCTCCGGGAAGGGAGGGAATCTTCTGGTCAGGATCAGGCTCCCGATCGTCCCGTGGGAGAGAGATTCCCAGAGGGGTTGGTAAGCCGCCTCACCGGAAAATGAGTAGAGACAAAGCTCTGTTCCCTCGAAGATCTGGAAGGTGCCCACCGGGCCGACGGGCACCGAGACCGCGTGGGGATCCATGACCATCCCGGTATCTATCTTGAATTCCTTGAGGTGAACAACGCCCTCCAGGAAACGCTGCAACAGGTCCCTCTCGGTGGCAAAAAGAAGCACCTTCCCGGCCCAGAGCTGGGGACCCTCCTCCCGACCCACGCCGAGGTGGTAACTCAGTTTCAGAGCATCTTCGAGAGGAAGGAGGGGAGCCTCGGCCGCGGCCCGGTCTCTCCGGGGGGTGGCAACCGAGACAATTTTTTTTTCGATGAGTCCCTTGAGGGTCTCGCAGATCTCGAGATCGCCGTACGCGCTCTGGTCGAGGAGGTCGTCCAGAGTAGAAAAGTAACCGAGGAGATTCAGGATCTCCCTGGTGATCGGGCGGAGTCTTTCGGGAGGGCCCTGGAAGTGCTTCGCCAGCTCGAGCCTGCTGCCGTCGCCGGCGAGCGTTTTTTTCAGATTCTTCAACTCATCCAGTTGACGCAAACCCTCGAGGATCAGATTTTCCCCGGGCCGCTGAATGAGGCGCGCCGCGGTTATCGGCTGTGGTCGGAACTCGAACTTGCCACTCTCCCAGGACAAAAGACGGAAAAACGCCTTCTCTCCCTTGAATTTTTTGACCTCGGCGTTGATGACATGGCCCTCCTTGACGGAGACGGACCCGCGCTGCCCCTCGTTCTCCAGGACAAGGAGACCCGAGCGGCGGTTCATGCGCAGGATCTGCAGGAGGTCGACCAGGCTTATCTCGGTGAGGGTTCCGAGGAAGGCCTGCTGTTCCTCTCCGGAGACTTCCTGGACCTTGTCCTGGAGGAGGAAGAGGTTGTCGATCCTGCCGACCAGCTCCTTCTCCTTGAAGGGCTTGAGGATAAAGTCGTCGAAAGACCGCAGGAATTTCCCGAGATGGAGAGGGCTGGTTTTTTTGCTGGTCAGAAAAATGAAGGGGATATCCCGAGTGACAGGATTGGTGCGCAGGAGCTTGCAGAGCTTGAAGCCGCTCAAGAGGGGCATCTCCACCGCCGAAAGGATCAGGTTTGGAGGCGCGGCCAGGGCCCTGTTGATGGCGAGCGCCCCGTCGGTAGCGAGCTGGACCTGATACCCGCGGCTGCGGAGGGCGCGCTCAACGTTTTGCAGAACCCCCAGATCGTTGTCCACGACCAGGATGGACTTGGGGCTTTTGTCGGGCATCACCCGATCCTCTGCTGGAGAAGGTAGCGTTCCTGGAGTTTGCCGATCATTTCCTGCACCACGAAAGGATCGGCGGTATGGAACACGCGCCAGCGGTCCGGCCCCTCTTGCCGGCAGAGGCAGGTGTAGTAGAAGAACTCGGAGACACAGAACAGGAAGCGGTGCTGAAGGATATGGTTATCCTTGAGGTAGACCGGAGCTATCTCGGGGTGGTTCCAGGAGCCGTCCCCTTTGGCTCCCAGGGCAAAGATTGAGAATTTGGTGCGGGCCAGCCGGGAGAAACCGGAGTACGTGAAGCTGGTGGAATCCACCTTCTGCATGCCGATGTATATCAGCCCGCGCTTCCCTCCGAAACGGCCGGCCTCGTCCAAAAAGAGGTTCCGGATGTGATCCACCTCCTGGTCGCTGAAGTGAAGAAAACTCTTGGACACGGAAGGGTCGGGTGCCGGCCCGGTCTCCTGGTTGAGGAGGTGAGTGAAGGCCTTCCAGAAGGAGCGGCGCTCCAAATCAAGCTTCCGGACGAGGCTGTTCCGGTCTTGTATCAGGCGCTCCCGGGCTCGACGCAACAGGGTGGCCTGTTGCTCCCCGTCTCTGGGATGGCTCGACGAGCCCAGGGAAACAACCGGACGCAGCTCTCGTTTGAGATCGAGGGAAAAGACCGCGTTCCTCAAGCCGGCCTTGATCCGTTTGATCAACATCAGGGCGCCGTAGTAATCTGTTTCCGGAGTTACGATGCCGAAGAACCCCTCCTCCAGCATCGAGAGGACGTCAGTCTCCCGGGTGACCTCTGTGATCTTCTCGGCAAACTCCTTTAAAAGCCGGCGGGCCTGAGCTTCCTTGAAATTCTTCTTCACGGTTGGATAATTTTCGAACGCGACGCAGACCAGGGAAAGGGGACGCCCGTAACGTCGGGCAACATTGACTTCCTTCACCCCCGCCTGGTGGAAGAAGGTGGGAGAGTAGGTGTCGGTGTCCGCATCGTGGAGATCCCGGGCGGATTCCAGTGAAAAGTGCCTGGCGTTTTGCAGGGCGATGGCCCCGCTTTCCGCCAGCACGCGGGCAATGTTTATCTGATAGTGGCTGTGGGGTTTGTCGTCCCGGCGGGGGCCGACCGCGAGCAGCCCCGTGAGCCTCCCCGAGAGAAGGAGGGGAAGGCGGAAGCTGTGGATGGCGTCCCGGGAACCTTCAGGATATTGCCGGTCCTGGTTGTCCTCCAGGACCGCACGGCCCTGAGAGAACTGCTCCCGAAGGGCGGCGGTCTGGAAAGAGTTTCGCGGTTTGTCCCGTCTAGGGTCGGGCATTCCCCGGAGGGCGGCGAAGCTGAACTGCCCGTCGGTTTCCGAAAAGAACCAGAGGGAGGCCCAGACCGCACCCGTCTCTTCGGTGATGAGGTCCAGAAAGTGATCCAGGATGCGGTCCGTGTCGAGAAGGGAGAGGACCTCCAATCCCCTCTTTTGGACTCGCAGTTGCTCGAAAAAGAGTACGTTCTCACCAACCAGCCGGGAATGCTCATCAGAAATGTTCTGGCGGTCGATCAGATTTCGAATGAGAAGCAGGAGTTCCTCGGCGTCCACCGGCTTCGTCAGGTAGTCCGCCGCGCCCATCTTCAGGGCCTCCACCGCCTTTTTAATGGATTGCATACCGGTGATCATAATAACCGCCTGGTGGGGAGAGATTTTCCTGACCTCTGCCAACAGGCTGAGGCCGTCCTGGCCCTGCAGGACGATGTCTGAGATGATGATGTCGTAGTTCCGTTCACGGTAAAGTCTAAGGGCATCTTCGATACCCGGAGTCAGAAATACCTGGTATCCTTCTTGCGAAAGGAGTTTCTGATAGAAGGAGGAGTAAAAAGAGTCTTTTTCGACGACGAGGATGTTGCCTCTGAACAAACGCTTCCCTCTTTAAGGTTTTCCAAACCCAAATATACCACATATCCGCTGGTCTGGGAAGGCCTACACGGGAGGAGTTTCCCCATTTTTTTTCGGTGGTCAGGCTCGCCGGGGGTGCTCCCTGGGGCTCTCGGCGAAAGAGGTCGGACCCCACTTCAACTCCCGTCCGCTCGAAGGCGCAAACTCGGCCTGCGGCCTCAAACATGCGCCTTCGGCCACTTCGTGGCCCGCTCCCGCTCGTTGAGTGGGGTTCGCCGACCTCTTTCGAAGTTCGCGCCAGGGAGCACCCCCGGCGATCCTTCCGACATGGTTCGCCGAGAGCGAAGGGGGTATCCCCAGCACCTCATGACACATGAATGAAAAATGGGGAAAGTCCTTTTACACGGGAGGGGCAGTTGAAAAAAGCCGCGATGATGCATACAATATTGGGACATCGCCCAAAGGGTCGAAATATGAATGAAAATCGAGGCAGTTTGCCTATAAAACGTTTTTTTTCTTGGGGGACGGTTTTCACCGTTCTCATCTTCCAGCTCTTGGGACTGTCGGCGGCGGCGTGGCTATTGTACTCTATAGTCAGGCAGGATTTGTCCAAAGATTATTTCACCTCCCACCGGAGCACTAAAACCAGCATTGATCTTCTCCTCCCGGCGGTCCTGATTTCTGGTACTGCCGGTTTCCTGCTCGTGGGTGCGGCAAGCGTTGCCGGACTCCGGTCCTGTTCCCGGCGCCTGAGTCGGCCGGTCCGGCGTCTGGATGAGATGATGCGCCGGGTCGCAGGCGGCAGTCTGGCGCCGCTGCAGGCCGAAAGGCCCCTGGGGCAGATCCGGGAACTCGACGAGTCCGCCGCCGCGATGCTCTCCGCTCTCCGGCAAAAAGCGGGCGATGCACAGCGACTGTCTAAAGAGCTTCACCATTCCGTCCTGGCTTTGAGCTACAAGGTCAGTGGCGCGGAAAAGCTGACCCTCAAAGAGCTTCGCGGGATTGTGCGAATCCTGGATGATCAGTGCCAGGAACTTTCCCGGTCGGTGAAATGGT
>JAUVQV010000076.1 GCA_030597995.1 Candidatus Rokuibacteriota bacterium | reverse complement strand
TCCTGGTTGTAGCGATAACCGAGCGCGATCACCGCCGGCCCGAGGAATTCCGGGTGGAGCCCGTAGACGGCACAGTCGGAGTAACAGAGGGTGCAATTGATGCAGTGGGACTGCTGACTGTAAGCGGCCAGCTGTTTTGGAGTCTGCCGGTATTCCTCACTGACGTTCCTTTCGTCTTCCGGATTCTGCCTGATTATCCATGGTTTGACCGACTGCAGTTTCACCAGGAAATCGGAGATGTCGACCACCAGGTCCCGGATAACGGGGAAATTGTCCAGCGGCGCGGCCGTGATCTCGCCGGGGTAGAATTCATTCAGATAGGTGGAGCAGGCCAGCCGCGGGGTGCCGTTGAGGACCATTCCGCAGCTGCCGCAGACCGCCATCCGGCAGGAGCTCCGGAAGGAAACGGACCCGTCCAGTTCGGCCTTGATGTAGTTCAGGGCGTCCAGCACGCTCTGGTCGGCGTAGTAGGGGACGGTGAAGCGCTGCGTTTCGGGCCGGCCTCCCTCCTCCGGGCTGTAGCGACAGACATTAATGTGAATCTTTTCCGACATCGGCGCTCCCTTAATATTTTCTCTCTTCCGGCTGCCAGCGGGTGATGGTGACCGGGTGAGGCTCCAGCCTCGGCCCGTCCGCGGTGCGGAAGGCGAGGGTGTGGTGGAGGAAGTTTTCGTCGTCTCGGGCGGGGAAATCCTTTCTGGCGTGCCCCCCACGCGATTCCTTTCGCCTCAGGGCGCCGAGGGCCACGGCGTGGGCGATCTCCAGCATGTTGTCGAGCTCCATGAACTGGAGGATTTCGGTGTTGAAGACTCCGCTCTGCGTGGTGAGGCCGATCCGCGGGAAACGCTCCTTGAGACGCCGGATATCCTCGACGGCTGCGGCGAGCCTCTCTTCGGTGCGGTAGATCCCGACCTTTTCGTCCATGATCTTCCTGAGTTCTGAGAGGATACTGCCAACCCTCTCTGTCCCCTTTTCGCTCTCGAGATAACGCCCTTTTATGAAAGCCATCTGGTCTTCCGCCAGCAACCGGAGTTTTTCGGAGGACACGGCCTTGGCGCCTGCGGCATACTCGGCCGTCACCCTTCCCGTCCGGGCGCCGAACACCAGCAGCTCCGCGAGGGAATTGGAGCCGAGCCGGTTCGCGCCGTGGATGCTGACGCAGGCGGCCTCGCCCGCGGCAAAAAGTCCCTCAATGGAACTCCGGCCGTCCTTGTCGGCATGGATTCCCCCCATAGTATAGTGCATGGTGGGTCGAATCGGGATCGGCTCATGTACCGGATCGACGCCGGCGAAATCCAACCCCAGTTCTCTCACCATGGGGAGTTTCTCCATGATTTTAGCCTCCCCGAGGTGTGTTAGATCGAGGCGGACATACTGGCCGTATGGCCCCTCGAATCCCCGGCCGGCGGCGAATTCCTCCAGGATCGAACGGGAAACAATGTCCCTGGGAGCGAGCTCCATCTTGCTCGGGGCGTAGCGCTCCATGAACCGCTCGCCCTTGCTGTTGAAGAGATATCCACCCTCGCCCCGTGAGGCCTCGGTGATCAGAATACCCGTGCGCATGAGGCCGGTGGGGTGGAACTGGATAAACTCCATGTCTTTCAGAGCCCCGCCGGCCCGATAGACCAGACCGGCGCCGTCTCCGGTCTTGATGGCGGCGTTGCTGGTGAAGGCGAATATTCTCCCCACGCCGCCGGTGCACAGCACGACGGCCTTGGCCTTCAAGACCGCAAAGGCGCCCCGTCGGATATCGAGCGCCAGTACCCCTCCGATCTTCCCCTCGTCCACGAGCAGCGCGACCACGTGCCACTCGTCGTAGCGTTTCAGGTTCTCGAACTTGAGGGAGGTCTGAAAGAGGGCGTGGAGCATGTAAAAGCCGGTCTTGTCGGCCGCGTGGAGGGTGCGCTTTATGCTCATCCCCCCGAACCAGCGCACCGCGATCCGGCCGTCCGGTTCACGGTTCCAGGGGCATCCCCAGCGTTCTATCTGAATGACCTCTCTTGTGGCCTCGCGCACGAAAAACTCCACCGCGTCCTGGTCGGCGAGGAAGTCGCTCCCCTTGATCGTGTCGTAGGCGTGCAGGTCGTGGGAATCACCCTCTTTCAGCACCGCGGCGCATCCGCCTTCCGCGGCCACGGTGTGGCTCCGGATGGGAATGACCTTGGAGATCACGGCCGTTTTCAGGTTGGGATTTGTCTGGCAGGCGGCAATGGCGGTTCTCATTCCGGCGCCGCCCCCGCCGACAATCAGGATGTCATGATCATAGGTTTCCATGACTTACCACGTATAGCATGGATGAAGAATAGTTCCTACCCTTTTTCCTCCCGGCGAAGGAGAGATGTGGTTTTTCTGCCTCCACACACCGCCCTAATGAAAGAACAGCATAATCAATACAATAAAACTAATATATATGTCAAGAACAATAAAAATACTAAATCCTAATATCGAAATCCTAAACAAATACAAAATACAAATCTCGAATGCTTCAAACACGCAGGCGGTGAGCGTGGTGTTTTGAATTTTGAATTTCGGTCATTCGAATTTGTTTAGGGTTGGAGTTAGAGTTTAGGATTTGTCTTAGCAGTTAGGATTTGTTGGCCCAAAGCGAGGTAATTTGCTATTTGCTGGTAGGAACCGGCTTCGCGGCCACGGGCTTGCAGATTCAGGCTCGACCATGTATCTTATGCATTGCGTAAGGTATAGGTGAAGAGAGGGGGGGGAGGCCAATGTTAATATGTGATAAATTGGTAAAGCTCATCGAGCGCGATGCCGACCAGTTGACGAACAGCTGGCTCCAGGATGTACAAAAAAACCCCACCACACCCGCATATCACACCTTTGGCGAGAAGAAGCTCTACCAGCGCGCCTTCGTGGTGTACAGCCAGCTCGGCAAGTGGATATCCGAGGAAACCACCAAGGACGACATCGCCCGCTCCTACAAAGCTCTCGGAAGCCAGCGGCGCAAGGAGGGCTTTCCGTTATCCGAAGTCATTCAGGCCCTGATTATCACCAGGCGGCACCTGTGGGCCAAGGTGCTCTCGGATGGTTTTTTAGATACCGCCCTGGACATGCACAAGGCCCTGGATCTCAACAATCGGGTGGTGCGGTTTTTCGACCGCGCCATTTTTTACGCCGCCGAAGGCTACGAGAGTGGAGAGTAACAAGGCTATCGCCGCTGATACGGCCTGACCGAGACGGCCCCCTTCTTCAGGGGGCTGATCATGCTGTAAGAAGGATAATACCCTCCGGGGACAGTTATATTGGGATAGACGAGGGAAGCCTTTCCGAGGAGCGTCCCGGGGTTGGTCACCGAATTGCAGCCCGTTTCCACCTCGTCCCCGAGTACGGCCCCGAACTTTTTGAGGCCGGTATTGTACTTTTTCCGGTTTACTCTGACGTCCACTCCGGCAGCGATGATTTTCAGGTTGGCGAGCTTGGTCCCCGCTCCCAGATTGACCTTATTGCCGAGGATGCTGTCGCCGATATAGGCGAAATGCCCCGCTTTGGCCTCGGGCAGCATCACGGCACTCTTCATCTCTGTGGCATGGCCGACCACACACCGGTCCCCGATCAGGCAATTTCCCCTGATATACGCTCCCTGCCGTAACTCCGTGTTTCTGCCGATCAGGGCCGGACCCTTGATCAGGGCCCCGGGTTCGATCACGGCGCCCTCCCCGATCGAAATGGCGTCATCGAAAAGGATCGCGCCCGCGTAAAGGACCGCGGCCTCCTTGAGCTCCTCACCTGCCCGGTAGACCTTCAGCTCTCCCTTGGCCGCTTCTCCGGGTACGATTTCGAATCCCGCGTCGATGACTTCGCCGTCGAGAAGCAGACAGGTTTTCGGCACCATGACTCCGCCTTTCCGGACCCGGGTCACATTGGGGGAGAGGACCTCTTTGAGGTAGGATTTCAGCTTGCCCAGCGCCTCCCACACGAACCCCGCGTTTCCGAAAAGAGCTTTATAATAAAACTGATCCAGCTCGAAAAAATCTTCCGGGCGCAGCACGGAATTTCCTCCTAGTCCTCCAGAGTGGAGGTGTCGCCCTCCGGGAGTCCCAGCTCCCTCGCCTTCAGAAGCCTTCTCATGATCTTTCCGCTTCTGGTCTTGGGCATGGTGGGAAGGAAGGCGATTTCCCGGGGGCAGGCCATGGCGGCCAGCTTCTTCCTGGCGAAGGCTTTCAGCTCCTTCATCAGCTCTTCGGACGGATCGTGCCCGTCCTTCAGGGAGACGAAGGCCTTTATTATCTCGCCCGCCAGGGGATCCGGGATGCCGATCACCCCGGCTTCCGCGACCGCCGGGTGTTCGATGAGGGCGCTTTCGACCTCGAAGGGACCGACCAGGTGTCCGGCGGTGTTAATCACGTCGTCCGCCCTCCCCACGAACCAGAAGTAGCCGTCGGCGTCCATTTTTGCCCGGTCCCCGGTGATGTACCACTCCCCCTTGAACCGGGACCGATAGAGTTCTTCTTTATTCCAGTAGGTTCTGAACATCGACGGCCAGCCCGATTTCAGGGCCAGGTGCCCCTCTTGGCCGGCAGGGAGCTCACTCTTGCAATCCTCGTCGAGAATCGCGGCGGTCACCCCCGGAAAAGGCCTCCCCATGGAGCCGGGCCGGATGTCCTGCACCGGGTAATTGGCAATCTGGATACACCCCGTTTCCGTCTGCCACCAGTTGTCGTGAAAGGGGAGTCCCAAGACCCGCTCTCCCCACAAGACTGCTTCCGGATTCAACGGCTCCCCCACGCTGCACATATATCTCAGGCTCTTGAGATTGTAATTCTGCGCGACTTTTTCCCCCGCTTTCATCAACATCCGGATAGCCGTCGGGGCGGTGTACCATACGGAAACGCGGTACTTTTCAATGACTCCATACCAGTGGCCGGCGCCGAACCCCCCCTCGTAGACCACCTGCGACACCCCGTTCGACCAGGGGCCGAAGATGCCGTACGAGGTGCCGGTCACCCATCCCGGGTCGGCGGTGCACCAGTAGATATCATCCGGATGCAGATCGAGCACATGTCTGGCGGTGGCGTAGTGGCCCAGAACAGCCTCGTGGACGTGGACGGCGCCCTTGGGTGTCCCCGTGGTGCCGGAGGTGTAGTGCATGATGGCGTAGTCCTCATTGCCGGTGGCGACGGTCTCGAATTCCTCCGAGGCCTCGGCCATGAGGGCCTCGTATCCCACCTCCTGCTCCTGGAGCTGGTATGGGCTGTAGCCTCGGTTCACGACGATGATTGTTTCGAGCGCCGGCAGCTCGCCCAGGATGCCGTGAACCGTGTTCACCAGCCTGGGATTTGTCACCAGTACCCTGGCGCCGCTGTCCTGGAGGCGGTCCCTCACGGCATCGGGGCCGAAGGCGGAAAAAAGAGGCCCGATTACGGCCCCGGCCTTGAGCGCCCCTAAAAGGCAAATGTAGGTCTCGGGTATCCGGTCCAGGTAGGTGAAGACGCGGTCCCCCTTCTTTACCCCCAGCCCCGTCAAAGCGTTCGCGAAACGATTCGTCAATCGGTACAAGTCGTTGAAGGTATACTCTTCTCCGGCTCCGTCTTTGCCCTCCCAGAAGAGAGCGGTCTTGTTTTTCAGCGAGGTCCGGATGTGCCGGTCCACGGCTTCATGGGCAATGTTGAAACTACCGCCGCGGCGCCCGTCGAGTTCCCGATATCCATCCTCCCATTTGAACTCCTCCCGGAATTTGTCGTAGTCGGTAAAGTTCGGCGGCACCGCACTG
>JAUVQV010000169.1 GCA_030597995.1 Candidatus Rokuibacteriota bacterium | reverse complement strand
TGATTGATTGATCTGGTATCCCGCACCGAGCGGGTCGAGGTCGGGGCTAAAGAGCACCTTGAGTCGCTGGATCTGGTACTCTTTCAGGAGGTTGATGATGTTGAATATTCGCAGATATGCCAGCCCAAACATGGCCCCGCCCGCAGCCAGGATCACAACACCGGACCGCACATAGACCCTGTAGTGGAGTCCCCCGACGAAAAGCATCAAAGCGTAAATCCCGGCGATAATCAGGGCGGTCCCGAGGTCGGGCTGCCGGAGCACGAAAAAGAAAGGAACAAACACTGGCAGTGTTGTTGGGAGCACGTCGCGCAACTTCAGGGGGGGCGGTTTTTTCAACTCGCTGAAGAATTTTGCAAGCATCAGAATCAGGGACAGCTTGAAGAATTCCGAAGGCTGTATACTCAACACACCCAGCGACAACCAACGCTGGGCCCCCATACCCACCTGCCCGAAAACATCCACGGCGAACAGGGCCAGACAATTGAGAACAAAAATGAGATAAGCGTAACGAATCAAAAGGTGGTAATCCAGAGTCAGAATAAGCAGCAGCGCGACAAAACCAATGGCTAACCGCGTAAGATGGTCTAGAAAAAGCGGCGGCAGTGTGTTTCCCGAACGGGTGGCGCTGAACACACCCATTGCACCTAGAAGCGCCAGCGCCAGTGAGAGCACCAGCATCACCCAGTCGAAATCTTTGAGCAGACGTCGGTCAAACATGTTGCATGGAAAAACCCGCCTCACTCATCATTCCCCGGGCGACTGCAAAGCAAGCCGCAGAATGACCGGCAAGGATAGTTTCATATATACTCAGTCGGAATAATATCGCATTCATAGAACACTAACGACTCGCGAGGACTTGGAGCAGTCCGAAATTTTTCATCTCGGCGAGGATTTTTTTCGCAAGTGGAGCGCTGGCAGAGCCTCCGTGACCTCCGTGCTCCACCAGAATCGCAATCGCCACCTTACTGTCGTTGGAAGGCGCATAGCTAATGAACCAGGCATGATCTCGAAACCGCTCCGGAACATCTTCCACCTTCTCTCTCTCCCGGTCTTTTAACAGACGCACGACCTGTGCGGTGCCGGTTTTTCCGGACACCTCGATTCCCTTAACCCGGGCAGCTCGACCGGTGCCGCGTGGTTCGTTTACCACTCCCCAAAGGGCATCCTTTACCAACGTGAGACTTTCCGCGCTTACATTCACTCGTCTCCCTTTCTGTCGGGGATATTCTCGCACCACCTTTCCCTTGGCGTCGGTCACAGCCTGGACCAGCCGCGGCCGATATACTGTCCCTCCATTCGCCAGGGCCCCAGCCAGCACCGCCATCTGCAGAGGAGTTACGAGATTGTAACTCTGGCCGATGGCCGCCGAGAGGGTCTCCCCGGGAAACCACGGCTCCCCGCGAACCTTTCTCTTCCAAGCTGTGCTCGGCACCAGACCAGAGGCTTCCGCCCCTAAACCGAGGCCGGTCGGTTTTCCCAGCCCGAACTCTCTCGCATAATGGGCAATGGCGTCGATGCCGACTTTCATGCCGGCCTGATAAAAAAAGACATCGCAGGACTCCACCAGGGCCCGATGCAGATAGACATCTCCGTGCCCACCCTTCTTCCAGCATTCGTACCTCCGACCCCCGAATTTCAGGAATCCTCTGCAGAAGAAGTGCGTATCCGCTCCGATGAGGCCTGTTTCGAGACCGGCAATCGCGGTCACGATCTTGAAAACCGATCCCGGAGGATATTGCGCTCTGAGGAAACGGTTCTGAAGAGGGTGTCGCTCATCTCTCTCCACCAACTCCCACTCCTCCCGGCTGATACCTCGGCTGAAGAGATTTGGGTCCACCCCGGGACTGCTGGAAGCCGCCAGGATGTCCCCGTTTCTGGAATCCATCACCACCACCGCCCCGGCCTTGCCTTCCAGAACCTTATCCGCAATCTGCTGTATCCCCAGATCCAATGTGAGAGTGACGTCGTTCCCGGGTATGGGTTCAGTGCTGGCGAGAACCTTAACCTCCCGTCCCAGAGAATCCACCTCCATTCTGAGGACGCCGTCCTGCCCTCTGAGTTCGGAGTCGAGTTCTTTTTCAATCTCCATCTTCCCGATATAGTCGCCGATGCGGTATCCTTGTCCGGCGCGGTCCCGCATTTCCTTCGGACTTATCTGTCCGACATATCCCAATACGTGAAACGCCAGCTTGCCGAAGGGATAGCTCCGCCGAGGTTCGACCTCTATCTGAACACCCGGGTAGTCATATCTCAAGGTTTCAAGGATTGCCACTTCACGGCGGCTCACATCTTCCTTGACACGGATCGGGTCGAAGCCGCGATGAGGCTCCACCCGGCGGGTTTTCAGGAACAATTCCTGGCGATCAAGCCCCAGTATTTCACTCAGCATGCCAATGGTTTTCGGAAGATCCTGAACGTTCTCCAGAATCAGTTTCACGGTAAAACTGGGGCGGTTGGTCACCAGGAGATTGCCGTAGCGATCGTAAATATTCCCTCTCGGGGCGCGCACGCGGATCAGAGAGACGCGATTTTCCTCCGAAAGGCGTCGAAAGTAAGGACCTTGAACCACCTGAAGATAATATAGTCGCAGGATAAGAATGATAAAGACTGCAGCCATGAACCCGGCGAGAATGCCGAGTCGCCGATAAAAATCTTTCCTCCCGGGCCTGTTCAAGTTGTCCAACATCTCTCACTCACCTACCGGAAAAGATTTCTCCAGTTTCACGTCTTGAACAATTTGCCACGGTATTTTCGCCGTGCCCTCGTCAGCCGGTGATTCCGGTTGAACTTCTCCAGCGCCTGCGAAAATACCTTTCTGCACCTTGACTGACCAGCGGCCAGAGAGGAATCAGAAGGCTGTTGTAGACCGCCACTGGAAACACTGCCCGGTAAAAAGAAACCAGGATCTCCTTAGGAGGATAAAAGGCCTGAACAATGATGGAGTACACCAGACCTTCGGCCAAGGTGGCCAGCAAGGTTACCACCACCTGGGTGTTCGGGTTATCGAAATCCAGCCTGTTGCAGAGCTGGCCTACGGAATAACCGGTCACTCCCTTCGTCAGAAAGTTAAAGCCCAAAATGCCCCCGGAGTATATATCCTGAATAAAGCCGAGCCCCATACCCCAAAAAGTTCCGGCGGTGTATCCCTTCCTCATCCCGATCATCAAAACCGCAAGAAGAAAAAAATCCGGCTTGATGTGTCGGATCTCCAAGAACTGAAACGACGGTGTCTGCAGGACGAGCAGGAGGAGGATGGGCGCTATCCAGATAAGTTTTCCTCTCATTCCTCCCGCTCTTTTCCTCCGAGGACGACCATGACCTCTTCGAGACGATCCAATGCCGCTGTGGGTTCGACTTCCACGTTTTGAAAAAGGTAACCACCCTTGTTGACCCGGCTGATTCTCCCGATCCGAATGCCTTTGGGAAAGATTCCGCCCATTCCGGAAGTAATTACATAATCCCCGACTGAAACTTCAGCCTGCCGGGAGAGATACTTCATCTCGCAGCTTTCGGGATTCAGACCTTTCACAATACCCTGATCACGGGTCCTCTGAACTAGGGCGTCTATTCCGGACGAGCGGTCTACCAGGAGCAGCACCCGGGCCGATCCGGGAAAACCTTGACCACCCTCCCCACAACTCCATCCTGGGTAACAACGGCCTGGTTGCGATCCAGACCGTCGCGGGAACCTTTGTTTATCAGGA
>JAUVQV010000067.1 GCA_030597995.1 Candidatus Rokuibacteriota bacterium | reverse complement strand
CACGTTCCTGAACTTCTTGATCGGTGTGTCGTAGTCCGGGAAATCGAAGGCCTTCATCAGGTTGTTCCGGGTGAGGTACTCGTTGGCGGAGTACACCCCGTTGAGATTCTCGCCGGGGATGTCCATGAACCAGGGGAGACCGGCGCCGGCGCCGATAAAGACCGCGTCGTATCCGTACTCCTCCAGGAGTTGGTCGATGGTGCGGATCTTGCCGACCACGTAGTTGAGCTTCAGCTCCACCCCGAGTCGCGTGAGGTACTCCACCTCCCGCCCCACAATCACCTTCGGGAGCCGGAACTCCGGGATCCCGTACACGAGCACCCCTCCCGCCATGTGCAGGGCCTCGAAGACGGTGACCTCGTGCCCCATCAGGATGAGGTCTCCCGCCGCCGTCAGCCCGCCCGGGCCCGCCCCGATGATGGCCACCTTCCTGCCGGTCCGGGGGGGGATTTCCGGGAGGGGGACCTCTCCGTGCTCCGCCTCGTAATCCGCCACGAAGCGCTCCAGACGGCCGATGGCCACCGGGTCCTGCTTCTTCCCGAGGACGCAGACCTTTTCGCACTGGTCCTCCTGTGGGCAGACCCGGCCGCAGACTGCCGGCAGCAGGTTCGTCTCCTTGATGACCTGCACCGCCCGCAGGAAATCCTGCTCCTGGACCAGCTTCACGAAGCGGGGGATGTCTACCGCCACCGGGCAGCCCGCGATACAGAAAGGCTTCTTGCACTGGATGCAGCGTGAGGCCTCGGTGATTGCCTGCTGCGGAGCGTACCCGAGGGTCACCGACTCAAAGCTGCGACTGCGCTCGCCGGCGTCCCGCTCGGGCATCGGCTGCCGGGGGATCTTGGGCCGCGGTGCTTTCGGGGCCCGGGGCGTCTTTCTCTCCTCGTTCATCCTGGTACTCTTCTTCCGTCAGGGCGGGAGCGGCTTCAGCTCTTGTGACAGCTCTTCCGCTCGCACCTCTCGCGCGCCAGCTTCTCCTCCGGAAGGTACTGCTGCTGGCGCATCATCATCTCCTCGAAATCGACCTGGTGCCCGTCGAACTCGGGACCGTCCACACAGACGAACCGCGTTCGTCCCCCCACGCTGACCCGGCAGGCGCCGCACATCCCGGTGCCGTCCACCATGATGGTGTTCAGGCTGGCGAGGGTGCGGATCCCGTGCGGCTCGGTGACCTTGCAGACGAACTTCATCATGATCGGAGGTCCGATGACCACCACGAGATCGATGGGGGTTTTCTCCTCCTCGATCAGGTGTTTCAACTCGTCGGTGACAAAACCATGCCTTCCTGAGGTGCCGTCGTCGGTGGTGATCCGGACCTCGTGACTCGCCGCCCGCATCTTCTCTTCGTAGATCAAAAGGTCCCTGGAACGGGCGCCGAGGATCGAAATCACCCGGTTGCCGGCCTCTTTCATGGCCTGGGCGATGGGGTGGACCGGTGCGATCCCGATTCCCCCGCCGACACAGACTGCCGTGCCGGCCTTCTCGATGTGCGTGGGCTTGCCCAAGGGGCCGGCGATGTGTTTGATTTCGTCGCCCTCCCCAAGCCTCCCGAGGCACATAGTGGATTTTCCGACCTCCTGGAAGAGGATGCTGATCGTCCCGTGCCCGGGGTCCTTGTCGGCAATGGTGAGAGGGATCCGCTCCCCACGCTCATCTGTGATGAGGATGACAAACTGCCCCGCCCGATGCGCCCGGGCGATCTCCGGGGCCTCCAGCACAAATTCCTTGATCCGCGGCTCCGCGTCCGACCAGACTTTCTTACGCAGTATCTTGTACACGGACTTCCCCGCGGCTCGTACCGGCTGCTCAGGACTCCCGGTCCTGGAGATCCTCGTACTCCTCCTCAAAGCGCTTGAGGTGCCGACGCTCCTCGTTGGCCAGAAAGGAGAAGAGCTTTCTCGCCTCCTCGTCATTCACAAAGTGCGAGAGTTTCTCGTAAGTCACGACCGACTCTCTCTCCTTGGCCATGGCTTTCTCGAGGACCTCCTGGTAAGTGGCGTCGGCCTCCAGCCTCACCGGCTGGATGTACTCGGCATACCCCAGGGTATGGACCTCTCCACGCACGGGGGGAGCGCTGCCTTTTTCCCGGATACCCTTCTCCAGGTTCTCCAGGTGCGCTATGTGGGCCTCCTCCTCCTTCGCCAGAGATTCCAGGAAGTCCTTCACGTTGCTCTGTGAGGCGACACCGGCGGCCTTCAGGTAAAAGCTCTTCGAGTTGTCTTCCGCGATCTTGGCGTAGCTGATGATCTCACTGAAAGTGATCTCTTCCATCTGTGCTCCTTCGGCATCTCACACCCGCCGTCGTCACTGCTGGAAGTCCGTGAGAAGGTACCCGGTCCGGATTTTCCCGCGGGACGGCTTCTCGGACGACACTTGTTAATACCAGATGCGGCACCGCCTTGTAAATAAGACGCACTCCGATACCACAACGGCTGGGCCACGTCAAGATGTTTTTCCGGTCGTCCGGATGTCGGCGAGTGGCATCGGGGTGAAAGGAAAAATTACCTTGCCTGCTCCGGCCGCGGAGGCTGAAAGAGCGGCCTGGATCGGTTGTTTTTCCTCAGCCAGGCTATACATTAAAATAGAGGGATTTTTGGGTCTCACGCTCTCCACCGAGAGTTGTCATGCTTGGGGAGGAGCAGGAGGGGTGTCATCCGTTGAAGATCGTGCGGTTACGGATTTTTTCGTTGAGAAACCGGCTCCTTTTCGGTATGACCGTCATGCTTCTCCCTGCAGTGGTGATCGCTGCAGGTGCCATGGTGTCCCTCAAAGCCGTACAGGGCTCTATCGATGAGCTCGTGGAAGAGTTGACCCAGGAAATGCATCCGATCATGGCCCTCCAAGTATCAATTGCCAAGGCGGTGATGGCGCCCAATGATTACCTCATCCACGGCGACAAGGAAGAACGCAGGACTTTTCACCGCACTAGCCTTGAGATTGACAAGGCTTTTGAAAGTGCCCTGGCTGCTCCCTTCGGCCTCACAGATGAAGGCAGGCTGCTTCGGTCCTCCTATGAAGAGTGGCGGCAGGGCCGCGCGATAAGCGAGGCCATCCTCTCTCTCGAGGACCCGGTGGGAGACCCGACAGCGGCGCGGAACATGGAAAACTTCGACCGGCACATGTACGCGGCGGTGGACAATCTCAATCAAGTCCACGATATTATCGAGAAGGAAGCCCATGGGCTGCAGTCCGACGCCGAGACGGTGGGGAGGTGGGTGCTGATATTCATCTCTTCTCTGATCGTCCTCGGGTTGGGAATCGCGATTACTCTCGGCTTACTGCTTGCCCGCTCCATCCTCTCTCCGGTGCAGGAGTTGAAACGGGCCGCCGAACGCCTGGCCGAAAGGGATCTTTCTCACCGTGTGCAATTGCAAAGCGGTGATGAGCTCTCGATGCTTGCGGGGACGTTCAACAGCATGGCCGCAAAGCTCGAAAGGAGCCAGGCCGCCCTCCAGGAGATGGCTACCCGTGATTCTCTCACGAAAGTGTACAACCGCCGCGAGTTTTACCGACGGGTAAAAGAGGAGGTCAGCAGGGCTCAGCGCTATGGGCACATGCTGTCGGTTATGATCCTGGACATCGACAATTTTAAGGACATCAATGATTCATACGGCCACGTGTCCGGAGATAATACCCTGAAGATTGTAGCTTCCCTGCTGGAGAGGGAAGTCCGCCCGGTAGACCTGGTCGCTCGCTATGGGGGCGATGAGTTCGGCCTCCTCCTTCCGGAGACGCCAAAGGCGAGCGCCCATACACTCGCCGAACGGATCTGCAAAGCCATCGCTGACCACCCGGCCGCCGCAGGCCAGGGTAAAGAAGTCGTCGCCACGGTAAGCATCGGGGTAGCCACATTCCCTCAAGATGGAGAATCCGAGGACAGTCTCATCCTGGCGGCGGACAATTTGCTCTACACCGCGAAACGGGCCGGTCGCAACCGGGTGTGCTGCTCGGTAACACCCTGACGGACGGGCTATCCCAACAGAACCGATAACGCCACCGCCTGCGCGGGCGTCGTCCTTCCGAAAAAAAGCTAAAGTTTGTGCGCCGTCTCCTGTAAGATCATTCCCGCCGGGCAGTGTTGGTGAGCCGGCAGGGAGGCTCTTATGGCTCGTGTCACCACCGGTCTGGAGAACTTTCTGGCCCGCCCGATACGCGGAGCGGTCAAGGCTCGCCTCGGTTTACTCTGCAACCAGGCCTCGGTGGACTCCCGCCTCCGTCACGGCCGGCGTCTCTTGGCGAAAAAGTTCGGGCACCGGCTGAAAGCCCTTTTCTCACCCCAGCACGGGCTGTGGGGGGAGCAGCAGGACAATATGGTGGAATCCCCCCACGGCCGCGATCGCGAACTCGGGATCCCCGTCTTCAGCCTCTACTCCGACCTCCGCCGCCCCACCGCGGAGATGCTCTCCGGGCTGGACATCCTGGTGGTCGATCTTCAGGAAGTCGGGTGCCGGGTCTACACCTTCCTCACGACTCTCTTCTACTGCCTGGAGGAGGCGGCCCGACACGGGAAGAAGGTGGTGGTCCTCGATCGCCCCAATCCCATCGGAGGGGAGATGGAAGGGAACCTCCTGGAGCCCGAGATGAAATCGTTCGTCGGGGCCTTCCCACTCCCGATGCGTCACGGAATGACCATCGGAGAGCTCGCGCTGCTCTTCAACCGCGAGGAGAGGATCGGCTGCGAGATCGAGATCGTGCCTCTCGGGAGCTGGCGTCGGCGAATGCACTTTTGTGAAACCGGCCTCCCGTGGGTACCGCCGAGCCCCAACATGCCCTCTCCGGACACCGCTCTCGTCTATCCCGGACAGGTCCTCCTCGAGGGGACCACGCTCTCCGAGGGGCGCGGCACGACCCGCCCCTTCGAGCTGTGCGGAGCCCCCTTCATCGACCCGGAGGTGCTGTCCGCTGCCCTGTCGCCGCACCGCCTGCCGGGTGCCGTGTTGCGCGGGACCTACTTCAGGCCCACCCACCAGAAGTGGGCCGGAAAGGTCTGCGGGGGTCTTCAGATACACCTCACCGACCGGCTCGCCTACCGCCCATACCGCACCACCCTGGCGCTCCTGAGAGAGGTGATCCGCCTCTGGCCGAAGGAGTTTTCCTGGAAGGTCCCTCCGTACGAGTACGAGACCAGGCGCCTTCCCATAGACATCCTCTCCGGCGACCCCCGCATCAGGGAGGCCCTGGAGGCAAAAAGCCGGCCCGCGGCCTTGGAGAGAAGGTGGGGCGCTCGCCTTGACAGCTTCCGCGAAGTGGCAGAAAATTGCCTTCTCTATCGCTGACCGACAGGGGGGAAAAACGGTGACCGGAACCTTGGAGAGGAGTTGAGCGTCGATGCATGAGCGCCCCCGAAAGGTCCACTTCATCGGTATCGGCGGTGTAGGGATGGCCGCCGCGGCCGCCATGGCGGCGGAGTCCGGATTTTCGGTCTCCGGCTCGGACAGCGGCACTTTCCCGCCGATGAGCGATTTTTTACGCGAGAAGGGCCTCGATGTCCGGGAGGGGTACCGCCCCGAGAACCTTCAGCCGGCCCCCGACATGGTGGTGGTCGGCAACGCCCTCTCCCGAGGAAATCCGGAGGTCGAGGAGATGCTCGACCGGAAGATAAACTACAGTTCCCTGCCGGATTTCATTCGGGACTTTTTTCTCCACGGGAAAAACGTTACCGTCGTGGCCGGGACACACGGCAAGACCACCATTACCACCATGCTCGCCTGGTTGCTGGAGTCTGCCGGGAGGTCGCCTTCCTTCCTGGCCGGGGGTATCTCCCGAAACTTCGGTACCAGCTACCGCCTGGGCTCAGGAGCGGATTTCGTGATCGAGGGCGACGAATACGACACCGCATTCTTCGACAAGCGGGCAAAATTCGTTCATTACCGGCCAAAGATCGCGGTTCTGAATAACCTAGAGTATGATCACGCTGACATCTACCCGGACATCGGCGCCATCCAGACCCAGTTTCACCACTTGGTGCGTACGATTCCCGGCTCGGGAACCATCATCAGCAACAGCTCGGACGCACAACTGGAAGAAGTTTTGCGGCGTGGCTGTT
>JAUVQV010000031.1 GCA_030597995.1 Candidatus Rokuibacteriota bacterium | reverse complement strand
ACCCGGATCATTCACGAGGATCTTTTTCGCCCGGGCCGCGTTGCGCCCAGCAAAATACAGTACGTTTTTCATACCATCAAGATTCTTCTTTTGTTCCTTAAGAGTTACCAGGTCTGAGTTGCATCATGAAGTTTCCGGGCTAACGGATCCGGTACCGGGTCTCCCGCTGCATATCCCGGAGTTCGTCACGACGGCGGATGGCCTCGCGGCGGTCGTGGGTCTTTTTCCCCCGGCCCAGCCCCAACTCCACCTTGACCAGACCCCGCCGGAAATATAATTTCAGGGGGATCAAAGTCAGACCCTTCTCGGCCACCTTTCCCGCCAGACGGCGGATTTCCCGGGAGTGCAGCAGGACTTTCCGCCGGCGCTTCGGCTCGTGATTGTGAATGTTCCCGAAGGCATAAGGGGAAATATGACTGTCCACCAGGAAAACCTCGCCCTTCTCGATTACGGCGTAGGACTGCTTGATGTTAGCCTGACCCTGCCGGAGGGACTTGACCTCAGTCCCGGTCAGCGCCAATCCCCCCTCCAGGGACTCGAGGATCTCATACTCGTAGCGCGCCTTCCGGTTGACACAGACGACTTTCTCGCCGGCGTGTTGTTTCTTAGCCATCAGAGGGGCTCCGAAAAGAACGCGGGGCCGCCGCGGTCAATGTTCTCCGATGAAGCGGCCCAGGAGCCGGTGGCCCTCTTCAATCATGTGCCCCGCCCGCCGGCCCCACTCTTCGTCGAAGGCTCCGGCGCTCCCCTGGTCCGCGGCCGGCGCCGGAAAGATAACGAAGGGCACCGGGTCCGCGGCATGGGTCCTCGTCGCCACCGGCGTCGGGTGATCGGGCGCCACCAGGACCCGGAAGCCGCCGACCGCCTCGAGCCCCTCCAGCACCACCCCCAGGAATTTCCGGTCCAGGTCCTCGATCGCCTGGACTTTGAGCTGCGGGTCCCCCTGGTGGCCGGCCTCATCCGGGGCCTCGATATGGACAAAGACCAGGTCGTGCCGTCTCAGGGCGGTGAGAGCGTGCCTCGCCTTGCCATCGTAGTTCGTGTCCAGGTAACCGGTGGCCCCCGGCACGGAAACCCGTTCCAGGCCGGCCAGGACCCCGATCCCGTTCACCAGGTCGACCGCGGAGATGACCGCGCCGGAGAGGCCGTGGCACTCCCGAAACAAAGGCAGGGCCGGTCTTCGGCCCGCCCCCCAGAACCAGAAGCTGTCCGCGGTGGGAAGACCTCTCTCCCGGCGCTCCCGGTTCACCGGGTGGCCGCTCAAGAAACCGAACGAGGCCTCCATCAGCTCCCGCAACCTCTTCCCTCCCAGGCCGGCCGGGAGGTACGGTTCCAGCCGCTCGCCGAGGATATCGTGCGGCGGAGTGAGCCGCACCCGGTCGGGGCCGCAGAGCCACACCAGGAGGTGCCGATAGCCGACACCGGGATAAAGGCTCAGGTCGGGGAGAAACAGGGAACGGTAAATCCCCGACCCCAGAAAGTCATCGATCACCCGCCGCGATTCCGCGGTGCTGATGTGCCCGGCGCTGTAGTCTTCCATCACGGCCGCGGGATCAGTCGGAGGAAGGCCTCCGGTCGACACGAGATTGCAGCGGAAAGCGATTTCTCCATCCTGGAGTTGAACGCCGAGGCTGGCGGCTTCCAGCGGTGCCCGGCCGGTGTAGTACCGCACGGGGTCGTAACCGAAGAGGCTGAGGTTGGCCACGTCGCTCCCGGGATCCATGCCGGCCGGAACGGTCCGGACGAGGCCCATGGTCCCGCCCCGGGCGAGGCGATCGAGGTGGGGTTTCTTCGCCGCCTGCAGAGGAGACTTTCCCCCCAGGGCCGGTACCGCCGCATCTGCTGCTCCATCCGGTATGAGCACCAGGTATTTCATGAGCCGGTTCAGGGCCCTCAGAGGCCGAGGACTTCCAGGACGGCGTCGATCTCGGGCTCTACGGTGTGGGTGGGCGCCGAGGCGTGGATGGCAAAATCGGGATCCTTGAGACCGTGGCCGGTGAGGGTCAACACCAGCGTCTGCCCAGCCTGAAAGTAGCCCCGGGCCTGAAGCTTGCGGACCCCGGCCACGGTCGCCGCCGAGGCCGGTTCGCAAAAGACACCCTCCACGGTCGCCAGGAGACGGTAGGCCTCGACGATTTCGTCGTCGGTGACGGTGCCGATCAGTCCGCCGGACTCATCCCGTGCGGCCACGGCCGTCTTCCAGGAGGCGGGATTGCCGATCCGAATGGCGGTGGCGATGGTCTCGGGGTTCTCCACCGGGTGGCCGAGAACGATCGGGGCGGCCCCGGCGGCCTGGAAGCCGAGCATCGCCGGCAGGCTGCCGATCACACCGCGCCGATGGTACTCCCGGTAGCCCTTCCAGTAGGCGGTGATGTTGCCGGCATTCCCCACCGGCAGGACATGGAGGTCCGGAGGTCTGCCAAGCGCGTCACAGACCTCGAAGGCCGCGGTGGTCTGGCCTTCGATCCGGTAGGGATTGAGTGAGTTCACCAGGGTGACCGGGTGCCGCTCCGAGATCTCAAGAACCAACTGCAGGGCTTCGTCGAAGTTGCCCCGCACCTGGATGACCTTCGCCCCATGGACCATGGCCTGGGAGAGCTTCCCGAGGGCGATCTTCCCCTCCGGGATGAGGACGAAACTGGAGATCCCGGCGCGGGCGGCGAAGGCGGAGGCGGAGGCGGAAGTGTTCCCGGTGGAGGCGCAGATCACCGCCGGGGAGCCCTCTTCCACGGCCTTCGAGACCGCCAGGGTCATCCCCCGGTCTTTGAAGGAACCGGTAGGATTGAGCCCTTCGAACTTGAGGTAGATCTCCAGGCCGGGATTGATTTTTCGGGCCAGGTTCTCGGCCCGGATCAGCGGCGTGTTCCCCTCATTGAGCGTGACCACCGGGGTCTTCTCCGAGACCGGCAGATAGTCCCGGTACTTTTCGATAACCCCTTTCCAGCTGCTCATGTTCGAGTCAATCTTCCCTCTCCACCCGGATGAAGACCGGCGGCTTTCGGATCACCGGAAGCCGACCGATCTCGTCCAAGGCCTGCCGCACGGACGCTTCAGAGGCTTCATGGGTCATCATCACGATCGCGACGGTCTTGCCCACCTCCCGCCCCTTCTGGATGACCGAGTCGATGCTGATCTGGTATCGCGCCAGGATTCCGGCGATCGCGGCCAGCACCCCGGGGCGGTCTATGGACATGAAGCGGATGTAATAGGGACAGACTACTTCGTCCATGGGCAATATTTCCTTGGCCGGTTCGAGACCGATCCCGAGGGGTACCGGACCGGGCGCCCCCGCCGCCCGGCGCCGGGCCAGCTCCATCAGATCGCCCACTACCGCGCTCGCCGTCGGGAGACTGCCCGCCCCCAGGCCGTAGAGGAGAGTGGGCCCGACGGCGTCGCCGCGGAGGTAGATGGCATTGTACACCCCGCCCACAGGGGCCAGCAGATGCCGGGAGGGAACCATGGTCGGGTGGACACGGGCCTCGATCCGATCGCCGTTGGTCTTGGCCACCGCCAGAAGCTTGATGGTGAAGCCGAGTTCCCCGGCAATCCCTACGTCCATGAGGGCTATCTGAGAAATGCCGGAGGTGTAAATCTTTTCCAGAGGAACCCGGGTACCGAACGCCAGGGTAGCCAGGATCGCCAGCTTGTGAGCGGCATCGGTCCCCTCGATGTCCAGACTGGGATCGGCCTCGGCGTATCCCTTTTTCTGCGCCCGGCGCAGGGCGGTCTCGAACTCCAGCCTCTCCTCGGCCATCTTGGTCAGAATGTAGTTCGAGGTGCCGTTGATGATCCCGTGAATCGACTGGATGTGGTTGGCCGCCAGGCCTTCCCGCAAAGCGCGCACCACCGGAATCCCGCCCCCGACGCTGGCTTCGAATCCCAATTCCACACCGCCCTGCTTCGCGGCACTGAAGAGTTCGTCCCAGTGATGAGCGAGGAGGGCCTTGTTCGCGGTAACGACGTATTTACCGCGGCTGAGGGCGTCGATGATAAAGCCCCGCGCCGGCTCCAGACCCCCGATCAGCTCGACCACGATCGGCAGTGCGGGATCACGGACCACGCTCTGGGCATCGGTGGTCAACAACTCCGGGGGAAGCGTCACTCCCCGATCGGTGGTGAGGTCGAGGTCGGCCACCTTTCCCAGGCGCAGCGGAAACCCCAGGCGCTCCTGGATCAGGGGCGCATTGTCCCGCAGGAGGCGGACGACCCCCGTGCCCACCGTCCCGAAGCCGATCACGCCCACCTGGACTGCTTCCATCGTATTTTCCTTTCTTGATCCCGACCGCCGCCGGGAGCGGATTTCATCGGCCTATTTGCCGAGAGCCCTCTTGATCCCCCGCACGGCCTGCCGGGTGCGGTGCTCGTTCTCCACCAGCGAGAAACGGACATACTCGTCCCCCCCCTGACCGAAACCGATCCCCGGCGAGACTGCGACCTTGGCCTCACGCATCAGGAACTTTGCAAACTCCAGGGAGCCCTTTTTTAAAAAACTCTCCGGAAGCCGCGCCCACACGAACATCGTCGCTTTGGGTTTCGCAATCGGCCACCCGGCCCGGTTCAGTCCGGCCACCAGGGTGTCGCGGCGGGAACGGTAGGTCTCGCAAATCTCCGCGACACATCCCTGCGGGCCCTTCAGGGCAATGACGGCGGCGATCTGGAGGGGCTGAAATATTCCGTAATCCAGAGAGCTCTTAATCCGCCGCAGGGCGTTCACCATGCGGGGATTGCCGACGCAGAAACCTACCCGCCAGCCGGGCATGTTGTAGGACTTGGAGAGGGTGAAGAACTCGACTCCGACCTCTTTCGCCCCCGGAACCTGGAGCATCGAGGGGGCCTGATACCCGTCAAATACCAGATCAGCGTAGGCCAGGTCATGAACCACCATCAACTCGTTCTGACGCGCGAAGGCCACCACCTTGATGAAGAAGTCGAGATCCACCGTCATGGTGGTGGGGTTGTGGGGGAACGAGATGATGAGCATTTTCGGCCGCGGCCAGGAATCGAGGACGGCCTTCTCGAGACGCTCGAAGAGGTCCCCCTCCCCGAGCAGGGGAACGGTGCGGAGATCCCCGCCGGCGATTACCACACCATAGGTGTGGATCGGGTAGGCGGGTGTCGGAACCAGAATCTGGTCGCCCGGACCGATGGTCGCCAGCGCCAGGTGTGAAATCCCCTCCTTGGCCCCGATGGTGGCCACGGCCTCGGTCTCGGGATCGAGCTCGACATTGTACCGCCGCTGATACCAGTCGCAGATTGCCGCCCGCAGTTTCGGTATCCCGGCCGAAGCAGAGTAGCGATGATTGCGGCCGATCTTGACCTTCTCTATGAGCTTCTCCACGATGTGTTTGGGGGTGGGCTGGTCCGGATTCCCCATTCCGAGGTCGATGATGTCCTCTCCCCGCTGACGGGCCTCGAGTTTCATCTTGTCCACCACGGAAAAGACGTACGGCGGCAGCCGCTTGATGCGGTAAAAATCTTCCATTAATCCTCGACGCTCTCTTTCATCCTCTGCGTTCCCGCCGGCATCGCCCCGGGAGCTCTGCTCATGCCGCGGCGAGCTCCGCGTAAACCTCACGCGCCCGGTAGGAACTGCGCACCAGCGGGCCGGCCAGGATCTGCGATATCCCCATATCCCGCCCCGCCCGTCGCAACTCCTCGAACTCTTCCGGCCGCAGGTAGCGGACCACGGGGAGATGCCTGCGGGTGGGCTGCAGGTATTGCCCCAGTGTCAGGCAGCGGCAGCCGGCGCCCGCGAGATCGACCATTACTTCGAGGATCTCCTCTCTCTCCTCACCCAAACCCAGCATCACGCCGGATTTGGTAATCAGTTCGCGGGAAAATTTCCCGGCCCGGCGCAGAAGTTCAAGGGAACGCCCGTATCGCGCCCCAGGCCGGACTCGGGGGTAGAGGCGGGGAACGGTCTCCAGATTGTGGCTCAAGACCTCCGGGGAGGCCTTCAGGACCGCGTGTAAAGGGTCGGGACAGCCGGCGAAATCGGGAACCAGAGCTTCCAGGATGGTGCCCGGGCGGTGAGAGCGGATTTCACGGATGGCCTCGACGAAGGCCGCCGCCCCGCCGTCCGGCAGGTCATCCCTGGTAACGGAGGTCACCACCACGAAGTCCAGCGCCAGGCGGCGGACAGCCTCGGCCACCGCCCGCGCTTCCCCGTGCCGGGGGCCGGCCGGCGTTCCCTCCTCTATGGCGCAGAAGCCACAGCGGCGGGTGCAGGTCTCCCCGAGGATAAGAAAAGTCGCCGTCCCGCCGGAGAAACACTCTCCCCGGTTCGGGCACCTGGCTGATTCACAGACAGTAGAGAGCTCCAGATCGCGGAGTAATTTTCGCACCTCGTGCGCGGCGGTAACACTGGCTGGTTTTGGGAAAATCCATTCCGGTTTGCGCAAAATCCCTTCCCCCTCACGGCACGTCCGGTTCCCTCTTGAGGCTATCGGGGTTCCCGGTGAGCTCCCGCCTCCGTATGACCCCCATGGCCATCAAAGATCTCTCTCTCTGCATCGGGCACTCCAGAATAATCCGGGCTGCAAATTCATTTTAAGTTACGACAATTTACGTGACTTGTCAAGAATCGCCGGCCTCGTCCGGTCTCACCCGCTGCCCTGCTTCACGGCGGCCAGGAGCGGTCTTTTCATGGCCTCGTATCACTGCGCCGGAGATGACATTGGAAGTTAATTGCCCCGCTTTGAAGAGCGGGTCTTTCAACCCCAAGGGCGTCAAATCTCCCCCGGCCCCTCTTTACTAAAGAGGGGAACCAAAAACTTCTCCCCTTTTACAAAAGGTGGGACCAAGGACTTCCCCCTTATTAAAGAGGAACACCAAAGACTTCCCCCTTTGAGGGGGATCGAGGGGGATTTGAGAACAGGAGATAACATGGATAACGTTCCTCCCCACCATGAATGACGGGGTATCCACGTCATGATTTCCGTGAAGTTTGAATATTTATGTTAAAGTGACTCCACCTTTGACATTAAGTGTCTGGTGAGGTATGTAGGGACGGAGAAAGAAAACCGATGCCCGAAAAATTCAATGCTAAGCGCCGGTTTCCGAGGATCGCTACGGAACACACCGTGATCGTGAAAAAACTCGGCCCGGACATGCTGGAGGATTTTTCAAAGATCCGGGTGATGGGTCCCGGAGGGTGCATGTTCGTCAGCGACGAACAGTTCGATACCGGGACGGCCTTGGAGTTGCTGATCGCGGTCCGCGGGCAGAGCATCAAGGTCCGGGGGCGGGTCGTCTATGAGATCCCCAAACACGAGTCGGAATACGAGATCGGTGTGGAGTTCGTGGACATTTCCCCCAGGGACAGGCACACCCTAGAGTCTTTCTTCAAATCGTGAAATCGGGGAATACACCGAACTCCCCCTTTTGAAATAATCCCCCTCAGTCCCCCTTTACAAAAGGGGGAAGTCTTTGGTGCCCTTCTTTCCAAAGAGTGAATATTTAAATATTTAAGGCCCGGCACCTGAACTTTTTAGGGCGTACCCGGGTTAGTCACGAGAGTCATTTTCTGTTCTGGCGAGGCGTCGCCGGAGCGAACGCGGAAGCGTACTACTGTACGCTGCACAAGTGAGCGACGGTGCAACGAAGCCAGGGCAGAAAAGATCCTCGAAATACCCAACGATTCACGAGAGAGATTTT
>JAUVQV010000079.1 GCA_030597995.1 Candidatus Rokuibacteriota bacterium | reverse complement strand
GCGCACGTCGGGATTGGCCACGTGACCCTCGCGGTTGACGGGGAACCTGTTCTGCCGCATGCCGAAGCAGTGTCCGCCGGGAACATCGAGCTGGCCGGCGATGGCCCAGAGGACGAAGGTCGCCCGAATGGCCTGCACCGCTCCGTCGCTGTACTCGAGGCCGCTGTACATCACCGGGGCCGCGCCGTCCGCCGCGGCGATGCGCCGGGCGAGCGAGCGGACAGTCTCCGCGGGGACGCCGGTGATGTGCTCGACATTTTCGGGCCGGTAATGCTGGACATAGCCGGCGAATTCTTCGAAGCCCGTGGTCCAGGTGCGGACGAACTCCTCGTCGAAGAGTTCCTCCTCGATGAGGACCTGGCACATCCCCAAGGCGAGGGCGCCGTCCGATCCGGGGCGGATGGGGATCCATTCCGCCCCGGGGTACTTCGCAATCGCCGTCCGCCGGGGGTCGATCACCACGATCTTCGCACCGCGCCGGTGGGCCTCCTCAACGCGGAGAAAGTCCATGGGTGGACAGTGGGCCGCCGGGTTCTTGCCCCATATTACGACCAGCTCGGCGTGTTCAATGTCGGTGAACATGTCGATGAACATTCCACCCATGGTGACGTGGGGGGCGATCATGGCAAACGACACATAGCACAGAGCGCCCACCCCGAGGGTGTTCGGCGAACCGAAAGGAAAGAGGACGCTGGCCGCCGATGAGACGGCCACCCCCTTGGGCTGAAAGATGTCGCAGAAGGCCAGTTCGAAACTGCCGCTGCCGGTGTAGATAGCCGTGGCTTCAGGCCCGGACTCGGCCTTGATGCGCTTCAGCTCGGCCACGATCTGCTCGTAAGCCTCGTCCCAGCTGATGCGCTCGAAGTCGTAGGTTCCCCGCGGTCCCTTCCGGCGCAGCGGATACCTCAGCCGGTCTTTGGAGTAAACGATCTCGGGGGAGAGGTGCCCCATGCGGCAGATCATGCCGAGGGGGGAACTCCTGTCGGCGGCCACCTCGGCAATACGCCCCGCGCTGTCACAGGTGACTTCGACCCAGCACCCGGCGGAGCAGATCCCGCAGATGGCCGGCTTTTTATTCCGGCTCCCCGACGCTACCTCTCCGTGATCTCCACACATGTTGTCCCGAAGCATCCAAAGTGTTCAACCGAACCTCTCTATCATCGCCTGTCTGTAAACCTCCTGTAAAGGGTGGATTTCAGGTGTGACTTGTGGCAGAATCAAGCGCAATCGACACGATATGATCCGAAATACCTGTGAGGAACCGAGGGTTTTCAGGCGGATATCCGGCGGAAATTCGGGATGTGATTGGCGAGAGAGAGCAGGTGGTGAGTGTAGCTCAACGGTTAGAGCACTGGACTGTGGCTCCAGGGGTTGGGGGTTCGATTCCCCTCACTCACCCCAGAATGCCGGAACTCGTGGATAACAGCTTCGCGCCCGTAGCTCAGCTGGATAGAGCATCGGACTTCGAATCCGCAGGTCGCAGGTTCGAATCCTGCCGGGCGCGCCAGTATTGATTTTGTGTTTGAGCCCTGATGGCGTAGGTGGATATTGCAATGCAAGGAGAACCTGCGACCAGGGGGGATGGTCGGGGGGATATCCCCCCGGCAATATGGGGGAGACAGCCCGCTACAAGCGGGCGTCAGAGGGGGCGGGCCCCCTCTGAGGAGCCCTTAGGCGACGGTCGGTGGTTCGAATCCTGCCGCGCCAGCATTCAACGTCTATAAATGTGGGCCGTTAGCTCAGCTGGTAGAGCAGCTGACTCTTAATCAGCGGGTCGCAGGTTCGATTCCTGCACGGCTCACCAATTAAAATCAAGGGGTTACAGGCACTTAGCGGCCTGTAGCCCCCCTTTTTGTCAATGTGGAAAAATCAGGAAAAATGGGGCAAAATAGGCCCTTTTTGAGTACAAAATGCGTCCAATCCTGAGAAAGGATCGACTGAGTACAGGGAAAGAATTACCGCAAGGAATCTTCTGAGCTGAGATGCATTGTTTCAGGCTTAGAATCTTTTTGACTTCAGCATTGGATGCGACTGCCTTCAGAATTTTTTGCCTTTTGAGAGGGGTAACGGCCTCTCCCACGATGAAATTTGTTGTTTTATAGGCCAGGAAAAGGACAAAAACCATGAGCAGCACTCCAATGACTATGGAGGCGACCACGCCTATGATCAGGATACCGGTGAAATGCACCAGATGGGGATGTTTCTCCTGCCCGAATTTTTCCTGAATCTTTCCAAGAGGATCCTCCTGAAAAGGAACATCACGCCGCTTGCGCAGGTGATGTTGTCACCTTCAGGGTTTGCGACAACCGGGAATTTGAGAAGGTACAAAAACGAAAGCTGTGTGCTACCCCGCCATGTCACCCTCTCTCATCACCTGAAATCTCACATATATGTTTAAACCGTTCTCGGTCAGGATATTTTAAAATCAGAGGTGCTACAATTAATACCGCCGCATCAGGCAACGAAAAAGTCCGAACCCTGGTGCTCCCCAGGCTTGTGGCTCACGGGAAAGGGGAAAGTGAAGAAAGGAAAGCTAAGATCACCCCGCGGGAAAAGGTTGCTATATTCAGCAGGGACTGCTTTTTTCATCGCGGTCCTCGGCCTGGCCCTCTACATCTGGCATCTGGAAGCCTGGATCGAGCACCGCTTTTCCGGCCGCCGCTGGAGCATTCCCTCGACAGTCTATTCCGACACCGCCATGCTCTTCCCCGGACAGAAGATAAATCGTTCACTCCTGGACGAAAAATTGAGCCGCCTGGGATACCTGAAAACCTCACGCAGCCCGGGACGCAAAGGCGAGCTGCGCGTCACACCGTCTTCGATCGAGCTCTTTCTCCGCGACCTCAGAATTTCTTCACGGGTACGAGAGGGTTTCCCGGTCCGGATCACCTTTTCCGATAATCAGATAGAAACCCTCACTCGCATGGAAAGCGGTGAGCCGGTCCCGCTTTTGGAACTGGAGCCGGAGGAACTCATGTTCTTTTTCGGACCGGAGCGCGAGCAGAGAAGGCTCATATCGGTTGAACACATACCCGCGCACGTCATCCATGCCGTCCTGGCGGCGGAAGATGCGCGCTTTTACCGCCACCGCGGAGTCGACCTGCGGGCAATACTCCGGGCGCTCTCTGCCAATGTGCGTCACCGCGCGCTCTCGCAGGGCGGATCCACCATCACCCAGCAACTGGCGAAAAACTATTTCCTCACCCCGGAGCGGACCGTGTCCCGCAAGCTCAAAGAAATGCTCCTCTCCCTCATCATGGAACTCAGATACGAGAAGGACGAGATCCTCGAGATTTACCTGAACGAAATCTATCTTGGCCAGAAGGGATCGGTGGCGGTCAACGGGCTCGGAGAGGCGGCCTCCTTCTACTTCGGCAAAGACGCCTCTGAGCTTTCTCTCGCCGAGGGGGCCACGATAGCCGGACTCATCAAGGCCCCGAACATTTACTCCCCCTATGTGAACCGGGAGCGCTCCCTGAAGCGGAGAAATCAGGTCTTGCGGGCCATGAAGAAGAACCGCTGGATTTCCGGGGAGAGTCTCCTGAGGGCCTTCTCCGCCCCGCTGGAACCGGCGGGATCGACCGCCTACCGGAAAAAGGCCCCCTACTTCATGGACTACCTCTCGCAGCAGCTTTCGGAGTTATACTCTCCGGAAATCCTCACCACACACGGACTTTCCATCCACACCACCCTGGACACCCAGGTTCAGGCGGCGGCTGAAAGCGCTTTGGAGAGAGGACTCGCCCGGTTGGAAGAGTCTAATCCGGCCCTGAGGCGCTCCGATCCCAACAAGCAGCTGCAGGGCGCCGTGATCGTCATGCAGCCGAAGACCGGCTACATTCTGGCCATGGTGGGAGGGCGCGATTACAACACCAGCGTCTTCAACCGGGCGACGCAGGCCTGGAGGCAGCCCGGGAGCGCCTTTAAACCATTTGTCTATCTGGCGGGATTGGATCAGTTCACACCGGCTTCCCCGTTGTCGAACAAACCAAGGTCCTTCGACCGGAATGGGAAAGTATGGCAACCCCGCAACTATGAACCCATCGCCGCGGACCGGATACCCTTTCGACAGGCCTTCGCGCGATCCGTCAACGTGCCCACAGTGAACCTGGCCGTGCGGATCGGTCTGGGTCGTATCGTCGAGACGGCGGCCAGTTTCGGTTTTTCAACTCCGGTGAAGCCCTATCCCTCGCTGGCTCTGGGCGCCTTCGAGGTGGTCCCGCTGGAATTGGCCCGCGCCTATAGCGCCTTCGCCGCCGACGGGATGCTGACGCATCCCCTTTCCCTGAAAGAGATCTCGGACGAGCAGGGGAATGTCCTGAAGCGCCGGCAGATGAGAATCGAACAGGTGATTCCTCCCGAGAAGGCCTTCCTCATGGGCTCTCTCCTGCGGTCGGCGGTCGATGAAGGGACGGGGCGCTCCCTGCGGGATATGGGCATCGCCTATCCGGTCGGGGGAAAGACCGGTACGACCAACGAGTTCAGAGACGCCTGGTTCGTCGGATTTACACCGGACGTCCTGGCACTGGTGTGGGTGGGTTTCGATGACGGCGCCTCCGTGCAGGCGGCGGGCTCCGCGGCCGCGCTCCCCATATGGACCTACCTCATGAAGGCTCTCCCGCAGTATCGCTCCGGGGAGTGGCTGAGAACACCGCCCGGTGTGGTGAGAAGGATTGTCTGTTCCGAGAGCGGACGACTCGCCGTCAAGTGGAGGTGTCCGGAACCGGTGGAGGAACTCTTTCTGGCCGACCACACTCCCACGGAGTACTGCCTCCTCCACAGACGGGTAGGGCCGTGGCGGGAGATTATCCAACGTGTCAGGGATTTCATCGAGAATCTCTAGGCTGCGGCCGTCGGCCCTCTTCCTGGGGCTGGGACTGCTGGTCTCCGCCTGCGCGGCGGCGGTCCCGGCGCCTTCCACCCGGTATCCAACGAGCCCCTCTTACCGGGAAGAAAAATCCGCTGCGGTTCCGACAGATCCTGCTCCCCGGACTCTGGCCTCTCTCCGTTTGACGGAGCAGGGCCGGATACTCATCGCAGAGGGCCGGCCGGGCGAGGCGGCGAGGGTGCTCGAACAGGCTATCCACCTCGATCCGGGAAACGGCCGGAATTATTTTTACTTCTCGGAGATATGGCTGCTGAAGAAAGCCTATGCCCAGGCGCAGGAGTTCAACCGCCTTGCCCATCTCTATCTGCGCGACGATCCCGAGTGGGGCGCCAAAATAAGGAGACAAAGAGAGCGGATCGAGGCCGGCGGCGATATCTGATTGTTCCACGTTAGTGAAAGTGGAAATAATGAGGGTTATGCGCTAAGCCACATTTGACGAGCCGAGGAGACTCCGAAAACTAGCCCCTACACGCTTACGGGTACCTAAGCCTTCCCCGAGCATTTTTTCCCGCCCTCATCCTCGAGATAACTGGTCATGTCAAGAGGGGTCAAGTGGGCCATCACTCCAGAATACCGGCGGGCTTTTCCTATAAAGCTGTACCTAGCCTGTACGTCGTCAGCGACAATGGGAGAGTCAGGCCTTCGAATTAAGCCATACTCTCGGCTCCTGCCGGTCCTCAGTTCAGGTAATACGGAAGATCCTGGAGCACCTGAAGCTCTGGGAGGAACCGGGGTACTGGCCTTGCGGATCCATATGCATCTCGTAGCTAATAAGAAGGCAGGAAGTCGGT
>JAUVQV010000084.1 GCA_030597995.1 Candidatus Rokuibacteriota bacterium | reverse complement strand
GTCGGCCCCGGCCTGGGTGAGACGCCAGGAATCTTTCCCCTCGTGATCGATCTCGAATCGGTGGGCGTCGTGCTTGAGGACCCCGACCCGGTAACCCCGCTCCTTGAGCTCGGCGATCAGTTTCTCCAGCAGCGTGGTCTTACCGGTGCCGCTCTTCGAGACCACGGACACAATCGGCGGCTGTCCCACATTCCCTCCCTAGCCTGGATTATTCACGAGGATCTTTTACGCCCGGGCCGGCATCGTTTTAACCCGGGGGACACAACCCTCTCCCGTCTCCCCTTGAGAAGAACTCCAGGGTGAGGGATATTGGCGGCGCGGCCCCCGAATTCGATATGCAGAACTTGCATAACGACATCAGAATAGCCTCCCCCGGGACAAAAGGCAAGCAGAATTTTTCAAGCTTCTCGTGCCTTTGACGTTGGTGTATAGTGTGAGTGATATACGTGATTTCGTGTGCAAGTGCGGGAAACAGGGGTAGATGATGACGGCGTCTCTCGAAGAGAAATACGAAGATTTACGGAAAAGAATTGCCCAAGCGGGCGGCGCCGTCATCGCTTTTTCCGGGGGAGTGGACAGCACCTTTCTCTGGAAGGTGTGCGCGGAAGTGCTGGGGGAAAAGGCCCTGGCGGTGACCGCCCGCTCCGAGACCTTCCCGGACCGAGAGTTGAAAGAGGCCCGGGAGCTGGCCCGGCTGATCGGGGGGCGGCACCTCACCATCGATTCCCGGGAGCTGGAGGTGCCCGGCTTTTCGGACAACCCTCCCCACCGGTGTTTCCTGTGCAAGTCCGAGCTTTTTTCAAGGCTGCAGCGAATCGCGGAGGAGCAGGGGCTTCCGTGGATCTTCGACGGGAGCAACGCCGATGACGCCGAAGATTTCAGGCCCGGGCGCGAGGCGGCGCGCCGGGCCGGGGTGCGCAGCCCGCTGGAGGAGGCCGGGCTGGGCAAAGAGGAGGTCCGCACCCTCTCCAGAAGGCTCCGACTTCCGACCTGGGACAAGCCTTCCTACGCCTGCCTCTCCAGCCGTTTTCCCTATCACACCAGGATCACCAGGGCGGCCCTGCGCCAGGTGGAGGAGGCCGAGGATTTCCTCCGGGGTCTCGGGATGCGGGAATTCCGGGTTCGTCACCACGGCCACACCGCGCGCATCGAGGTCGGGAAAAATGAGTGGCCTCTGTTTCTGGAAGACTCCCGGCGGGGGAAGATCCTCGGCCGTTTCAAGGCCCTGGGATACACCTACGTCGCGCTGGACCTGGAGGGATACCGCGCCGGGAGCATGAACGAGGCCCTCTCCGGAGATGAAACCTCCCGGAAATGCCCGGGCGGGGTCCCTGGTCCGTTGCCATTGTCAAATCGCTCGCCGTAGGATATCCTCTTCTATCCTCGCGAGAACCTGGGTGGTCCGGGAGGCATCGGAGAGAGAGCAGGAGGGAGATTCTCGGGATGTACCCATTCAGTGAAGAGCAGATCAGACGGTACAGCAGGCACATCATCCTTCCCGAAGTGGGGGGGACGGGCCAGGAAAAACTCCTGGGCGCCCGCGTCCTCATCGTGGGGATGGGGGGACTGGGCTCCCCCGCAGTCCTCTACCTGGCCGCGGCCGGTATCGGCACCCTGGGGCTGGTGGATTTCGACACCGTGGAATTGAGCAATCTGCAGCGCCAGGTGATCCATGGCACCGCCGACCTCGACACGCCGAAGGTGAAATCCGCCCGGGCGGCCATAGAGGCGATCAACCCGGATGTCGCCGTGCGGGAGCACCCGGAGAGGTTGAGCACGGAGAACATCATCGGGATCATCTCCGAATACGACCTGGTTATGGACGGCACCGACAATTTTCCGACTCGCTTTCTCCTCAACGACGCCTGCCTGCTGGCGGGGAAGACCAATGTCTACGGGGCGGTCTTCCGCTTCGAAGGGCAGGTGAGCGTCTTTGCCCCGCACCAGGGGCCGTGCTACCGGTGCTTCATACCGGAAATGCCCCCTCCCGGCATGGTTCCCAGCTGTCAGGAGGCGGGCGTTCTGGGAGTCCTTCCCGGCACCATCGGCCTGCTCCAGGCCACCGAGGTCATCAAGCTGATCCTCGGCACCGGGAAGCCGCTCATAGGGCGCCTGCTGATGTTCGATGCCCTGGAGATGGAAATCTACAAGGTGAATCTCCGGAAAAATCCCGACTGCCCCGTCTGCGGCGAAAAGGCCGGCGTCATTGAATTGAAGGATTACCAGGACGTCTGCGAGCTGCCGGGCTAGCCCGGTTACGCCTCCACGCCCCCGGCCTTTCGGAGCTGAGCCTTCCGCACCTCTCTCCAGAGACGCCGGGCTTCAGCGATTTCAAACCCCGCGTCCCCGGCGTAGGCTTTCAGAAAGAGCCAGAGTTCACGCAGGGGCAGGCGTCCCCGCTCCCGGATTGTCCGCTCCAGCTCCCCCAGATTCTTGACGCGCCGTCTCCGGGAGAGCGGGCGCCGGAGATCCTCCAGGTCTATGAGGCACGGCCGGTACCCCTTTCCGGCGTCGGCAAAGAGGAGATTTGCCCGAAGATCGCCGTGATAGAACCCCTGCCGGTGCAAGCGCCCCAGGAGACGCCCCATCTCTGCGACCGCCTGTCGGAAAATCTGGGGATTGTTGGAAAGGGGCGCTTCCTCCAGCAGATAACGCCTCCACCCCCGGACCTCCCCTAGCCACGCGTTCACCAGGACCGCCTCCTGGTACGGGGCCCGGCCCCGGACAAATAGCCCCAGCGGATCGGGGGTGAAAATCCCCCGTTCCCGCAGGCGGCGGCCCAGACTGAACGCCCGCTGGGGTTTTCGCCGCCTGACGAAGTCACGGACTCGCGCCCGGAAGCGGGTTGGCCGGTAGTGCTTGACGAAAAATCTCCCCTCCGGGGTCTCGACACGGTAGGTCGCACGCTCCTCTCCGGCCTGCAGGAGGGTCCACTCTCCACGGTCGAGCAGTGAGAGGATCGGCGCCGCGCTCCCCCGGAGCGGGCGCCAGCGTCCGTCAGGGAGATGAAAGTCTACTGCCGATCGTCGGAACGCCGTCTCGGGTGGATCAGCCATGTGCTCCATTTATTACGCTCCCCCCTGAATTGTCAACCTGGATGGGGCTCTATTCGATCCCCCTTTCTCAAAGGGGGAAGTCTTTGGTACCCCTCTTTAGCAAAGAGGGGCCGGGGGAGATTTGGCGCCCTTGGGGTTGAAAGACCCGCTCTTTAGAGCGGGGTAAGGTACTGCTTGCATGCACCACACTTTTCCTTGCAGGGCTCCTGGATGGAGGGAAAAATTCAGGATGACATGGTATGATGATTTTTCAACAAGAGGGTCTCACCGGTGACAGTCCCCCCGCCGGACTCGCGGCCGGGGAGCAGGTTGGGAAATGACGCGAATCGGGTTTGATGCCAAGCGGGCGTTTCAGAACCGGTCCGGCCTGGGCAACTACAGCCGGTTTATCCTCAACAGCCTCCTCGATCACGCCCCGGGGTTTTCGTATCACGCCTACACGCCCCGGGTCGACGAGGAGTTGCGCGCGGGTATTCCATCGGCGGCAAAGCTGAAAATCCACACCCCGCCGCACTTCATACACCGGGGGCTTCATCCTCTCTGGCGCAGTTATTTTGTGAAAAGCCAGCTCCGGCGTGACGGAATCCGCCTCTACCACGGCCTGAGCAACGAGCTTCCCGGCGGATTGAGCCGGGCCGGCGTGAAATCGGTGGTCACGATTCACGATTTGATATTTGTTCGTTTCCCCGAGCTTTACCCCTTCCTCGATCGCCGGGTGTACCTTCATAAGTCCAGGAGGGCCGCTTTGGAGGCCGATCGCGTCGTCGCCGTGAGCCGGAAAACCGCGGATGACATCGTCGAGTTTCTGAGCGTCCCCGAGGACAAAATTGAAATCGTCTATCAGGATTGCCAGAAGTTTTTTCACCGGCCCTGCCCACGGGCATTCCGGGACCAGATAAGGGATCTCTATCAACTCCCGGAGAGGTATATATTGTCGGTCGGCACCATTGAGACCAGAAAGAATCAACTGGCGCTGGTCAAGGCCTATCAGGAGCTGTACCCTCAGGACATCAAACTGATGCTGGTCGGCAAGGCCACGGCATATAAAAAGAGAATTCAGGATTTCATCGTGCGGCACCGGCTGGAATCCAGGATAATCATCCTCCCTCACGTGCCGTGCGCCCATCTGCCCGTCTTCTATCAGGGAGCGGAACTCTTCGTGTATCCGTCCGTGTATGAGGGGTTCGGCATTCCCATTGTGGAAGCCCTGCACTCCGGCGTGCCCGTGGTCGCTTCGGCCGGGTCGTGTTTTGCGGAGACCGGAGGCGACGCCGCGCTCTACGCCGACCCTGAGGACCCGCTGGACATAGCCGAGAAGATGAGGGACCTGTTGCACGACAGCGCCTTGCGTGAAAAGCTGTCGAGCAAGGGGTTCGAGCAAGTCAGGAAGTTTTCGGCGGAGACGGTGAGCGGGCGCCTGGAGGAGCTCTACCGGGACATTTTGGGGGCTGCCTGAAAATCCCCGCGGGTTACTTCCGGTTCGCGTCCGAAGATCTCTGCCGCTCCCAGACGTAGACGTATTTCATGAAGGTGTAAAAGAAACTGCCGGTGGCGATAATGAGCCCGGGAACACCGTCGAGGAAGCCGCGTTTGAATAAATAGTGTTTCGCGAACGCATAGAGCGGGTGAAACACGATCCTGGCCGGACCGGATTTTCTCCCCTCCTTGAGGTACGCGTCGGCCCCGATGGAGGCGTAGGTGAAAAGTCTCCGGTAGTGGTCCTCTATGCTCTTGTAAGAATAGTGCCGCAAGTCTCCCGGTATTTTTCCCGCGGGGCCATCCCCCTCCAGGTATTCGTGAAGGTCGTGCCCGACCCAGCGGCCGGATTCTTTCCTCACCACTCTCAGCCTCCATTCGGGGTACCAGGAGTGCTCTATCCATTTTCCCAGATAGTAGGCCTTCCGGTTCACCAGGTAGCTGTTGAACTCCGGACTGTTCACGGCCCGGATAAGATTTTCCTTCAGCTCCGGCGAGACCTCCTCGTCGCAGTCCAGGGCGAGGATCCACGGGCAGGTGCACTTGTCGAGGGCGGAATTTTTCTGAGCCGCGTATCCCTTCCAGTCCTCCAGGTAGACCTTGGCACCGAAGTTCCGGGCTATGCGCACCGTGCTGTCCGTGGAGTGTGAGTCCACTACCACGATCTCGGACGCGATGTCCGCCACGCTCTCCAGACAACGGGCGATGTTGGACTCCTCGTCGCGGGAAATGATGCTGATTGAAAGCGGCAGCTCACTCACAAGAAAGCCATTGATAATCCGATAGAAGCCTTAACCTCGTGATGTTCCAACCTTTATACCGCACCGGTCGGAAGATGTAAAGCGGGTCGGGGAAAACCTATATTTTCCCGGGCGTACCCGGGTTACCGGAGCGTCCGGTAGCGATTGGCCCGGAAACGGGAGCGTTAGATCCTGAGGCGGGTGC